>NZ_JBFRHD010000006.1:0-276544 GCF_052115685.1 Cupriavidus sp. 2KB_3 | reverse complement strand
TGCCGACGCCGCCTTTGTCTGAGCGGCGCCCTCGACAGAGCACGTGCTCTCCGTCCTCGCACAGAATATGAAGGCTCAGACTGTTACGCATCGGCGCTGAAACCAAGCGAAAGGTTCATCTTGCTCGCCGCAGCCTGCCAATCGTCCTGCAACGAGAACGCCGCAATCTTGTCGGCAACGCGACAGGGGTGCACTCGTTAAGCACTAGGGCACGGCGTATCCGCGGCATCGGCGCGGCCACATTTGGACTTTCTTAGAATAGGCGACAAAGATGCGCCGCGTACCAATCCACCCACGCATGGCAGTGCGCCCCCCGTCGTCAGTGATCGACAGGGGACGATGAGTATCGTAGTGCACTTCGCGCAACGCACGTTCTGCCACGACGAAAGGACCATGCCGCCGCCCTGAGTGCGGCGCATCTGCGGACTTTCTGTTATCGGTGAGGAAGCGGACGGCGCGGATGGGCCAGGAAGAACCGGAGCATCTCCGTACTGGCGTCCGGCCCTTTCGGATCGGTGTACGAACCGCCTGTGCCTCCGCCTGACCAGGCATGTCCGGCGTCGTGGAGAAGCCAGTATTCGGCATCGACGCCCGACGGCGTGGTGATCAGGCTGCGCGTGTAGCGACGGCCGGCGCGGCCGGTGTCGCGCTCGATCCGCTTCTGGGCACTGCCCTGTTCGTAGGGCTCGATCAGCCGGTCGCCGTTGGCACGGTGCACGGTGTGATCGGCATCGCCGTGGAAGACAATCAAGGGGCGCCGTGGCGGTGCGTGCGGCTCGGCGCCGCGCCTGGAAGCGCCCAGGCCCTTGCCGCCTTTCATCGCCGCGAGCGCCGACGGCAGGTCATGGGCGCAGCCCGCCGGAAGTCCCGAGTGAACGCCGGCCGCGGCAAACAGGTCCGGATAGCGTTCGACCATCACGGCGGCCATCGCCCCGCCCGCTGACAGGCCCGCAATGTAGACGCGATCGGGATCGACGCTGTGGCGCTCGACGACCTCCTGCGTCATGCCGGCGAGGATCGACGGCTCACCACGCCCCGCTTGCTGGTCGCCTGGGCGGAACCAGTTCCAGCATTTCGAGGAATTGGCATGGGCCGGCTGAATCGGATACATGACCATGAAGCCGAGCTTGTCGGCGAGCGCGTTCATGCGCGTACCCGCTGCGAAATCATCGGCATCCTGCGTACAGCCATGGAGCATGACGACCAGCGGCATCGGGCCGTACGCCTCGCTCGTCGGCTCGTAAAGTTTGTAAGCGCGCTTGCCGGCCCCATTGGCGAAACGTCGCTGACTGAAGTTTCCCGGCTTTGCCACGGCTTCGGCACGTGGGGCTGGAGCCGGCGCCGCAGCCGGCTCGGCGGTGCGATGCTCCAGCAGTTGCTGGACCACCTGCGCCGGCATCGGCGGCATCGGCGGCGATGCCGGCGTAGGTGCGTCCGCCGAGTGTTGGCGAAGGGCGCGTTGGATAACGGCGGTTGCTTCGAGAGGGCCTGCGGTCTGAAGAAGATGCATGGCCTCATGCATCGAGGCGAGAAACGCGTCGTTCATTTTCACGTTGATTTCCCATCTGGCCCGGAGAACCGGGCGCGGCGAGATTGCCGCAAACTACCGTATGCGTCCCGCCAGCGCGGCTTTTACCGCGGACGGTGCGTGAAACGCGCCGAGTACAACGACCGATTCAATCGTCGCCGATGCCAGCGCGGGGCTCACATCGGCAGCAATGCTTGCCAGGCCGAGGACATGGATGGCCAGTTTCTCGTTGGCGGCCAAGGCGGCCTCCAGATCCTGCTTCGAGAAATGTTGCAGGCCGAGCACCAGCGCGCGGCGCGTCACCGTCTCACGAATGGCCTGCTGGTGCACCGCAAGTTGATTGCGGATGGCGGTCCGGATCAGATCCGTGCGGTTCGAATAGAAGCCCTCTTCCACTAACAGATCGATCTGCCCGAGATCCACTGGCCCAAGGTTGATCGTGATTTTTTCGGTCTCGCCGCCCTTCGGGCGAAGAGCGCCGCCCTGTGCTGCAAGGTCCATTTTTCGTTCCATGTGACTCGCTGGCTGATCTGATTTACAACCATCCTATCACCATCCCACTGGATGGCAGTAGGAGTTTCTTGGCCTGTTGCGAGTTCGCATTGCGGTAGGGTGCGAGTCAGAACACAGCCACCTCGTACGCAAAGCAGGTCAGGGAAAAGAGTCAGCACAAAGGCGAAAGAAACGGCCTCACGCACGGCGCAACATCACACGGGCTGCTCGGCCTTCCGTTGCCGCCGTCACCGCGCCTTCCTGCGAGCCGATCGATAAGCAAATGAAGCCGACCAATTCCCGTGAACCTTGACAAGCTTCGGCTGCAATGGCGCGTGCTGACCTTCTATGAGCGCTTTGAGCAGATCATCGCCCATATCCTGAGCGTCGTGATCTCGGTGATCATCGTCGTATCTCTGTGGCAGTTGATTCGGGCGGTCATCGCGCTGTTGCTCTCAGGAGCATTCGATACTCTGGATCATGCGATCTTCCAAGCGGTCTTCGGGATGGTGATGACGCTTTTGATCGCGATGGAATTCAAGCACTCGATCACCCGCGTCATGTCAAGGCGCGATCACATTGTGCAGGTGAAAACCGTGATCCTCGTGGCAATGCTCGCGATCGCGCGCAAGTTCATCATCCTCGATCCAGCCACGGACGCGGCCAGCATCGCCGCACTCGCGGGCGGGCTGGTTGCGCTGGGCAGCGTCTACTGGCTGATGCGGCAGCGCGACGATCCCGTCGATGCCGCAATTGCCGAGCTCGCCGCGAAGGATCGCGAAGAGCGCATCTGATTCACATTCTTCCCGGCGATACATGCGGCGCGCCCATATGTATGACGAAACAAACCTAACATAGCCGGAAAGGGCACACTAGACTTCGAGGGGCCACGACTACGCCCCCCTCCTTGGCAAACGCACCATGGAGCAAAATGTCACGTCCTTCAGAGTTGCGTTGTCTTCACTGCCACTCGATTGGCGCGTCTTGCGCGGACTGCGCGGTAGAGTCGGCGCAATGGATCTTGTGTGTCATTCCGGCGGACCGAACCACCGCGCATGCGAGCGCCGATGGAGGCAGCCCGCGCTCCGCTCACCGTATTAAAGTCAGTGCGCCGTTCATCGCGATCGTGCCGGCGTGGGCTCGCATCGAAGTCGACAATGACGTCGATCCGTGCGGCATTGTCCTCGCCCTCAGTTCGTCAAAGCTAAGGGAAACCGCTCGAAAAGCGCTCGGTACCAGGTCGTGTGATATCCCGCGCTGGTTCACGGCGTGGGACCCTTTCCTACGCGAAGCGGCTGACATGCTTACCGCGTTGCACGCCGACATTAGCCCCAACCCCATGTGCCTCGCCGCGTTCGCTGACGTCATCTCACTTCATCTCGCGGGTCGGTACGGACGCGACGCCAATGCCCGCGAGGTGGGCACGAGTCTGTCCCAAAAGAATCTGGGCGTCGTGGAGCACTTCATACATGAACACATTGCGGAGAACATCCAGATCGTGCACCTCGCCGCGCTTCTGCACATGAGCCCGTCGCACTTTGCGCATGCTTTCAAGAATGCGACGGGGCTGGCGCCGCACTTCTATCTGATTACCAAGCGGTTGAAATTTGCGCAGTTGATGCTTTTCGAAGGAAGTCTCCCGCTCATTGATGTCGCGGCACGCGCGGGCTTTCAAACGCAGCAGCATTTCACCGAGGTGTTTCATCGGTATGCGGGCTGCACGCCCCGCGCTTTCCGTCTAGCGCATCACCGCCCGACGATCGGGTGATGCGCGCGCGACACCATCCTTGAGCAACCAACACGCGCAGGAATCCGACACCTCTGTGCAGGAACCCGGAAGAAGCGCGCACCTCCCGGACGTATGCTTGACGACATTCCCGGTACCCAACAATGGAGGAAGCTCGGACGCGCAAGGTGGATGATCGCGCGCGGCGCCGCGGGAATGCAGTTCGGCCTCCTCGTGCTGTTCGCCCCGCCGCCAGCGCACTCGCCCTCGTCTGGATGATCAGTTCCTGCCCGACAAGCAGAAGATGCCGCTGCACTTGTGTGCGCATCCTGCGCTCCGCGTCGACGTATCCCCCTGCGCTTTCTGGAGAACACCATGAAGACTAACCTTCCATCGGCCGCAAGGCTGTCGGCGCTCGTGCTTGCGCTATCCGCTGGTGGCTTGGGGGCCAGCGGCGCGATCGCACAGGATGTGCCTGTCGCCGGCAAGGCGACACTCGGCGTAACTGTCACCGAAGCGCAACTGGTTGCAACGGGCTGGCGTGCGTCGAAGATGATCCACTCCGATGTCTACAACGAAAAGAACGAAAAGATCGGCCGCGTCGACGACCTGATTGTGGCGCCCGATGGCTCGCTCTCGGCCGCAATTATCGACGTGGGCGGCTTTCTCGGGATGGCGACGCATCGCGTCGCCATCCCTGTTCAGCATTTCAAGCAGATTGCGCCGAAGGCAATCCTCCCCGGCGCAAGCAAGGAGACGCTGAAAAAGCTGCCGGAGTTCGAATATGCCAAGGGCTGACAGGTGTCGGCGACGCCCCGGCACAAGTCACTGACGGCTCTGGCCGCTGTAGCGGCGCCGGAACAGGAGCATAGCGATGCTATTGGACCCCGATTAGGTGGCACCCCTGTTTCCTGCGCAAGAGCTCCGAGGAAAAGAGCGCAGACGCGCAGGACTCCTCGCCTTCAAACCTCCACTGCCCATCCAACGGAGACATCATGGCCACTTGCAGCGTTTGTGGAAAGCCGGCGACTTCGCAGATCACGATCACCGAGAACGGCCAGCGCCGTCTGTTGACGCTGTGCGACGAGCACTACATGGCGTTCATGGTACGCAACCAGCGCGGCCTTTCGCCACTTGAATCCCTCTTTCACGGCGGGCTCTTCGAAAGTCTCTTCGACGACATGTGGTCGCCGCTCGAAGGCAGGCGGGGGGAGCGGCAATCTCTCGGACGGTCGGAGGCGACGCGCGAGCCGGCAGCAGAAGGCGATGGGGGCGAGAGCGCGGGTGAACGCGCGGTGAGGGCTGGCGGCAGGCCGCGCCGGCATCGCCGCGCGCGCGAAGCCGTCGACCTGCAGACGTTCCTGAGCGAGAGTGGCCTGGACCGTTTGCAGGCGGCCGCGCAAGCGGCGGTCGAGTTCGGCAAGTCCGAGGTCGATACAGAACACTTGCTGCTCTCACTCGCCGACAACAACGTGGTGCAGGAGATCCTGCGCGAATTCAAGCTCGATCCCGAAGAGATCAAGAAGGACGTCGATAAGAACGCTCCGCGCGGCACTCGCGGCGAGAAGACGGACGAGGAGCACATCGGCGTATCGCCGCGCGCAAAGAGCTCGCTGGAGAACGCACTCACCGCGTCGCGGGAACTCGGCCACAGCTATGTCGGGCCGGAGCATATCCTCATCGGGCTTGTCGAAGAGGAGGACGGCTTCGCGGGCGAGTTGCTGCGCAAGTACGGACTATCGTCGCACGCTCTTCGGCAGAAGACGGTCAAGGTGGTCGGCAAGGGCGCAGAGGAAGGCACCGTCGAGGGCCGCTCCACCACGCCAACGCTCGACAAGTACGCGCGCGATCTCAGCGATCTTGCACGGCGCGGCAAGCTCGATCCGGTGATCGGCCGCGACAAGGAAATCGAGACGACTATCGAGGTTCTTGCGCGCCGCCGCAAGAACAACCCGGTGTTGATCGGCGAGCCGGGTGTTGGCAAGACGGCGATCGTCGAAGGACTTGCACAGCGCATCGTCCAGGACCAGGTGCCTGAGGTGCTGCGCGGCAAGCGCGTCGTCGAGTTGAATATCAATAGCGTGGTGGCGGGAGCAAAGTATCGTGGCGAGTTCGAGGAGCGCGTCAAGCAGGTTCTCGACGAGATCGACGAGAACCAGGACCGGCTGATCGTTTTCATCGATGAACTCCATACTATCGTCGGTGCCGGCCAGGGCGGCGGCGAAGGCGGGCTCGACATTGGTAACGTGTTCAAGCCGGCGCTCGCGCGCGGCGAACTGCACCTTGTGGGCGCCACAACGCTCAACGAGTACCAAAAATACATCGAGAAGGACTCGGCCCTCGAGCGCCGCTTCCAGCCGGTGAGCGTACCCGAGCCGAGCGTCGCGGAAACCATCGAAATCCTGCGGGGGCTGCGCGACCGCCTTGAAGCACATCATAAGGTGAAGATCACCGAGGAGGCCATCGCGGCCGCGGCGAAGCTGTCGGACCGCTATATTGCCGCACGATTCCTGCCGGACAAGGCCATTGACCTGCTTGACCAGGCGGCCGCTCGCGTGCGCATCGCGTCGAATTCCAGGCCGACGCATCTGCACGACATCGAGGCCAGCATCCGCCGTACGCGCCAGGAACAGGATGCGGCAAGCGCCGCCAAGCAGTTCGACAAGGCGAAGGAACTGGAAGGAAAGCTCATCTCCGAGCAGGAGCGCCTTAACGATGCGACCGAAGCGTGGAAGAAAGAGCGCGGCACCAGTTCGCAGAAGGTGACGGCGGAGGACATCGCGCAGGTCGTGGCGTCGCTCACCGGCGTGCCGGTGTCCGAACTCACCGCTGAGGACCGAGAGAAGTTGCTGCGTCTCGAAGAGCGCCTGAGGGAGCGTGTGGTCGGCCAGGACGAGGCGGTCAGCGCCGTCGCGCAGGCTGTCCGGCTCTCACGTGCCGGTCTCACCGAAGGCGGCAAGCCGACTGCAAGCTTCCTTTTTCTCGGACCGACCGGCGTGGGCAAGACCGAGCTCGCCAAAGCGCTTGCCGTCTCCGTGTTCGGCGACGAGAACGCGCTGGTACGCATCGACATGAGCGAGTACTCCGAGCGGCATACCGTGGCGCGGTTGGTGGGCTCGCCTCCGGGCTATGTCGGCTATGAGGAAGGTGGGCAGTTGACTGAGCGGGTGCGGCGCCGCCCATATAGCGTGGTGCTGCTCGATGAGATCGAGAAGGCGCATTCGGAGGTGCACAACATCCTGCTGCAGCTCTTCGACGAAGGCCGTCTCACCGACGGCAAGGGACGTCTCGTGGATTTCACGAACACGATTATCATCGCCACAAGCAATATCGGTTCGCAGATGATCCAGGACAACATGCGCGCCGACAAGAAACAGCTCGACTACCCTGCGCTGCGCGACCGTCTGATGGAGGTCCTGCGGCATCACTTCAGACCCGAGTTCCTGAACCGGGTGGATGAGGTCGTGGTGTTTCATGCGCTCGGCAAAGCGCAGATCCGCAGCATCGTTGATCTGCAGCTCGAGCGCGTGCAGCGCACCGCGGCCGGAAAGGACATTGAGTTGTCGTTCGACGATGCGCTGCGCAATCATCTGGCGGAGATCGGCTATGACCCCGAGTTCGGCGCACGGATGCTCAAGCGCAAGATTCGGGCGGAAGTGGAATCGCAACTTGCCGATGCGTTGCTGCGGGGCGATGTCCGTGATGGCGACAAGGTGACAATTACCTACGACTCGGGAACGAATGCGGTGCGCGTGCAGAAGCAACCTGCCGATGCCCAAGCGGCGCGCCAGGCGAAGGAGCAGAAAGCCGCGCACGTCTGATGGAAGGCTCGGAGCGCAACGCCGCTTGCAAGGCGTCGCGCTCCGAGCCTCACGCACTCTTGGCAGCAATGCTTGTCGGTGGGCAGCACGCAGGCTCGATTCGGATGGTGCGCATCGGAGCCGTGGTCGCCGCGCGTTGCCGAACGCCTGTCACCGTGTGCGGCCGTTCAGCCGCCGTTCAGGTTCAGATAGCGATGCACAAGCGCCACGCACATCGCGCCTTCGCCTACCGCCGATGCGACGCGCTTGATCGACGCATGGCGCACGTCCCCCGCAGCGAATACGCCCGGCATGCTGGTCTCCAGATGCAGCTGAGCGCGCTCTAGCGGCCACCGACGGCCATGCTCGAACTCGCGCAGATCCGGACCGGTGACCAGATAGCCTGCCTCGTCCCGCACGATGCCCAGCTGCGCTGCCCATTCTGTTTGCGGTACGCCGCCGATGCAGACGAAGAGCCAGTGCGTCTTCACATTGCGGTGCTGGCCGGTGCGCACATCGGTCAGCGTGACTTGACGCAGCGCCTCGTCCCCGGCGAGCGCCGTGACATGCGTGCAGGTCTTAACTTCGATATTGGGTGCCGAGTGCACGCGGTCAACCAGATATTGCGAGAGCGTGCTCTTCAGCGACGCATCGCGCACTACCATGCAGACTCGATTGGCCGACTGCGCGAAGTACATGGCCGCCTGCCCCGCCGAGTTTCCGCCGCCAACGACATAGACGTCCTCGCCGTGCATCAGCGCTGCTTCACTCGCACCTGCGCCATAATAAAGGCCGAAGCCGAACAAGCGCTCCTCGTCGGCCAGGCCAAGCTTGCGATAAGCCACGCCGGTCGCGCAGATCGATGTTCGCGCCGTGATGCGCGTGCCGTCGTCCAGATAGACGACGCCCTTGCCCGGTGGGAATTCCGCGCGCGTGCCGGCTCGCGCTAGGAGTATCTCGGCACCGAAATTCATCGCCTGCGCGCGAGCGCGCTCGGCGAGTTCCCAGCCGCCAATGCCATTCGGAAAGCCGAGGTAGTTCTCGATCTTTGAGCTGCTGCCGGCCTGACCGCCAATGGCCCAGCGCTCCACCAGCACCGTGCGCAGCCCTTCCGATGCACCGTATACCGCAGCGCTCAGTCCCGCGGGACCAGCCCCGTAAATGGCGAGGTCGTACTCTGAGCGAGAGGGCTTGGCGAACCAGCCGAGCTTCTCGGTGATCTGGCGGATAGTTGGGCATTCAAGCCGCGTGCCGTCTTTGAAGACACACACAGGCAAACGCGGATCGGAAAGATGCTGTACGTGTGCAAGCGACGCGGCGTCCTCGTCGCATTTGAGCTCGATCCACTCGAAGGGGATGTCGCTGCGATGAAGGAAGTCACGAATCGCATAACCGTTGGCCGTGCGCTTTCGCCCATAGATCTTGAACATAAAGGTGACTCCCTGTGCGTCGTCCGCGCCGGTCTGGCAGCGCGGCGGGACTACAATACTCGCGCTTTCGCTCGCGCGTCTTTTTTGATCCTGCCTCGCTTTGTCTGATTTCTGCGGCCCCGAAAAACGCGACGCTCCGCGTCAGACGGCCTGAATGATGATGTCGTGATTGATCATCACGCCAATGTCCGCACGACGAGCACCGGAGATAGCCCCAAGTCCTCGGCGACGCGTGGGAACTCCCACGATGCAAGGTCCTTTGATCGTGACTGACTGACATCAGGAGGAGCCTCATTCCCGGCAAAGGCGGTTAAAATGCGGCAACCCACGGTTTGCGCAAGAGCGAGGACTTTTGGGTCAGATGCGAACAGAAGGCCCAAAATGGAACGACACACTGGCTCATGTCCTCCCCGTCCGACATCAGACGCCGGAGCCCGACAGCCCGCACCGGCTCACCTTGGTGAAATGCTTGATAGCCTGAGCGACGGATTCATGTCGATAGACAAATCGTGGCGCTTCACCTACCTCAACAATACGGCTGAGCGATACCTCCGGCAGGAGCGGAAAAACCTGCTCGGACGCGACATATGGCAGTGTTACCCCGACCTGGTGGACTCCGGCTACTATCGCACCTACCAGCATACGGCGGCAACGGGACTTCCTGGGTGTCACACTGACTATTACGCACCGCTCCGCACCTGGTTTGAGGCTCGCTCATTTCACCACGACGATGGCATTACGGTACTCTTCCGCGACGTCACGCGCGAACACGAGCACGCCGCGCAGTTGGAATTTGAAGCTGGTCACGATTTTCTGACTGGCTTGGCGAACCGACGCAAGTGCATGGAAGTACTATCGCACGCGGTCGCCGTGTCTGCTTCGCAAGGTTTTGCGGATGGCACTTCCCTGGCGGTGCTGTATATAGACTTGGACCGTCTCAAGGAAGTCAACGACGCATTTGGTCATGCTGTCGGCGATGAGCTGCTGCGCGGCTTTGCGAAAAGGCTTCTCGCAATTCTCGAGCCTGCTTTCTTCGCCGCGCGCGTAGGGGGCGACGAGTTTGTCTTGTTATTACGCAATACCACTGAAAGCGCAGCAGAAGCGTTTGCGCACTCGGTGCTCAACGTCCTCGCAGTGCCATTCGAAGCATGCGGCAGATCCATCTCTCTTTCGGCCAGCGTTGGCATCGCGCTCCTGAGAGAAGAACAGGAAACAGCCGAGGCGTTGCTGAGTCATGCTGATACGGCCATGTACGCAGCGAAGTCATCGGGCGGGTTTCAAGTGCGCACGTACGACGCGGCACTCGACCGGGGCGTGCGCGACCGTGCTGCCTTGCGCCTCGATCTTCGTAAGGCATTTGCGACAAACCAGTTCGAGCTCCATTTCCAGCCTCAGATGGCGCTCGCGGACGCCTCCCTGATCGGTGCCGAGGCGCTCCTTCGCTGGCGTCATCCTGAACGAGGCTTGCTGACGCCTTATGCATTCTTGGATCTGTTGCTTGACTCCCCATATGAAGGCGCTCTCGTCGAATGGCTGCTCAATGAAGTTTGCCAGCATATCGGCTCATGGCGGCAGATGGGCGTAAACGTACCGCGGATCAGTCTCAACCTGTCGGCCCGGCAACTCCTTGGAGTGGGGCTCACAGACAGGATTCTCCAGATCGCGAGGGCGAACGACATCTCCCCCACCATGCTCGATATCGAAGTCACGGAGGACTCTCTCGTGAGCGATATCGAAAGGGCATCGTCGGTTCTTGCGACGCTGAAGCAAGCGGGAATTTCCACATCGCTAGACGACTTCGGCGCCGGATACTCCAGTCTCAGCTATCTGGTCCGACTGCCTATAGACACGCTCAAGATCGACAAGTCGTTTGTTCGAGCGCTGGTGGATTCAGAGAAGGCCTCGGCGGTCATTCGCGGCATCGTCGGTCTTGCCCGTTCGCTGGGCATGAAAACTATCGCAGAAGGCGTCGAGTGCCAACACCAGGTCGACGAGCTTAAGGACGCCGGATGCGACGCCATTCAGGGTTATCTCATCAGCCGTCCGCTCACCTCCGAGGCCTTTGCGGAATGTATACAGCGTTTGTGAAGGCGCTAACCGGAATTGACGCTCGCACACTGTCGGTACGGGGAGCGTCACAACGTGTCCTGGCTGATTCGTGATTGCTGCTGCACCTGGCGGTCGTATCGGAAGTCTATCTGACCGCAACACTTCTTTCGATCCTCGGCCCGCCCCCCTTCGGCTAGCCCCAAATCTCAGTTCATAATAGCGACGGCAGCGCGACCAATGGAACGGCTTGCGCCTGCATCAGCTATTTCGACGTGGAGAACGCAAATGCGTGACATCATCGACGGCTTCCTGCGCTTTCAGCGAGAGGTCTATCCGCAACGCGTTGAGCTCTTCAAGCAGCTCGCGACGACGCAACAACCAAAGGCTTTATTCGTCACCTGCTCGGACAGCCGCGTGGTGCCTGAACTCCTTACGCAACGTGAGCCAGGCGAATTGTTCGTGATTCGCAATGCCGGCAATATCGTGCCTTCGTACGGCCCAGAACCCGGCGGCGTCTCGGCCACCGTCGAGTATGCGGTCGCGGTGCTGGGCGTGAAGGACATCGTGATCTGCGGCCACTCCGACTGCGGCGCGATGGGCGCCATTTCGCGGTGTACGTGCCTTGACCATCTCCCGGCGGTTGCGAGCTGGCTGCGCCATTCAGATGCCGCCAAAGCAATCAACGCCGCGCACCATTTCGACACGCCTCGCGCCAAGCTCGACGGGCTCGTGCGTGAAAACGTGATCGCGCAACTGGCGAATCTGCGCACACATCCTTCGGTGGCACTGGCTCTCGAACAAGGACGACTGAATCTGCACGGCTGGGTGTACGACATCCCGGCAGGCAGCATCGACGCACTGGACGGCACCACCCGACGCTTCGTGCCGTTGGCCGAGTCGCCGACGACAGTTGCGGTGACTTCCCATCGTCACGGAAGCGTTTGACTGCGCCCCCCTGGCGGGTCTGTACTGCGGCACGCCGGTAGAAGGACCTGAAGTGAAGAGCGCGGGGCGGAGATCTTCTGCCCCGCACCTCATTGCAACGGGGGTACAGCCCCAAGCTTTTCCGCGAGCATCCGCTCATACACGCCGAAATGCGTGTCGACTTCTGATTGATCCACCACGGTAACTTCCACCCCTACCCTTTCCTGCGGAAGCCCCAGCAGGATCGCCAGTGCGGGTTCGAGATGGAATGCGGCCTCTTTATCTCTGGCGAACGTGGTACCGATCCGGATCAGGTAGCTTTCCTCGCGCTGCGCGACCACTTCGACGAGCCTTGCCCGGGCGCTAAGGTTGCATTCGATTCCGATCTTTGCCAGTTCGGCCAGCTGGCGCGTGCGCTCGGTCGGAAAGCCCCGCTCGCAGCGCAGGCGTGTACGGTGGCGGCCGAGTGTCAGCCATTCGGCATGAAACTCCATGATGTCCTCGTCATTCGGTTCGCGCCGGCGAGACGCGCGAGCGTCTGCCGGCGTGCTCGGTCAGTTGGTGTGTACGGTGATGCGGCGCGGCTTGGCTTCCTCGCGTCGAGGAATCATCAGGCGCAGCACGCCGTTCTGCAGATTGGCTTCAATCCGGGCGGTATCGAAATCCGGGCTGACCGCGAACGTACGGGCAAAGCGCGGCTGTTGCAGCTCCAAATGCTGCACGCGCAGGCCCGGCGGCACGTCGACCATCGCTTCGCCCTCGATGAACAGGTGACCGTCGTGGACTTTCACGTCCAGATTCTCTCGGGTGACGCCTGGCAGGTCAGCAAATAGCGTGATGCCACGCGCGTCCTCGACGATATCGACGGGCGGCGTCACGGTAGGCCGGCCAGGCCGGTTCTCCGTAGACTGATATTGGGTGGGCGCCGGTTGGGTCGTATGCTGGCCGGCCGTTGCGACCCGGGTGCTGGTGATGTCGTCCATGATCTGACTCCTGGGCATTGGCGTTACTGAACGGTGATCGCCTTGGGGCGCGAGGCCTCACGCTTGCCGACACTGATGGTCAGGCAGCCGTTGACATAGCGGGCCTTGACGTTGTCGGGGTCTGCCTGCTGCGGCATTTCGATCACACGCCGGAATTTGCCGGCGAACCGCTCCTGTGCATAGACGCGCGTCGCTTCGCCGCTGCCTTCGGCTGATGCCTCCAGCGGCGCACGCTCGCCACTGATCGTCAGCATGCCTTTATCAATCGAGACGTCGAAGCCGTCCGCCTGCATGCCGGGAGCGAAGACGACGATCTCTATCGAGTCATCGGTCGCGCCAATATTGAGCAGCGGAAACGTGCCGGTGCGGTCCGCGCGAAGGCTGGATGGAAAGCCGCCCGCCAGGTTCGCCATTTGCCTTTGCAGGCGGTCGAATTCGTTGAACAGATCGGTTCCGAAGAAGAACTCGCTCATGATCTACCCTCCTGAGGAATGCGCAATGAAGGGCGAACGGGCCACGCGCTCCAGTTCGCTCGCCATTGCAGCCGACAAACAAATCGAAACACGCAGCGCACCACGGTACGGGTGCGACTGCCTGAGCAATCCCAAGGTAGGAGCCGGCTCGAGGATTTCAAGGGGGAAAATCCCGCCTGTCTGAGTGCTGATGCTGCCGTCAATGCCAGCGACCTTTTGACGCACCGCAAAAACTCCTGCAGGACGGCCTGATCCGTATTAAACTTTCACAAATTCCTGAAAGTTCGAAACGCTCATGCAGCTCTCGCCCTTGATCCAGCGCTTTGTCCTTCACTTTGGTGAGATGGGCAGCCGCTGGGGTATCAACCGGACGGTCGGTCAGATTTACGCCCTGCTCTTCACCGCCTCGCGCCCCTTGAATGCCGACGAGATCGCCGAATCGCTCGGTTTCTCGCGCTCCAACGTCAGCATCGGCCTCAAGGAGCTGGAATCCTGGAATCTCGTGAAGCTCTCCCACCAGCCGGGGGACCGCCGCGAGTACTTTTCCGCGCCCGATGACGTCTGGGCGATTTTCCGCACGCTGGCCGAGGAGCGCCGGCGCCGCGAGATCGATCCCACGCTGTCCATGCTGCGGGAGGTCCAGCTGGAGGCCGCCACCTCCCCGGAAGACCGCCACGCCCAGGCGCGCATGAAGGAGATGTACGGCCTGATCCTGCTTGTCACCACGTGGTTTGGTGACATGCAGCGGCTCGACGTCGCCACGCTGGAAAAGCTCATGCGGCTCGGCTCCCGCGTGACCAAGCTGCTCGACGTCAAGGACCGTTTCGCCAGTGCCATCGGCATGGGGGGCGACAAAAACGGCGACAGGGGGGGCGACAAATCCACCGACGCCGCCCCCAAAAAAGCCCCCAAGACCCCCACAAAGCCCTCCCGCCCCCGCAAGGAGTAACCCGTGTTTGCCAGTCTCGACCCCGTGGTGCTGGCGCGCATCCAGTTTGCCGCCAATATCACCTTCCACATCCTTTTCCCCACGATCAGCATCTCGCTGGGCTGGGTGCTGCTGTTCTTCAAGCTGCGCTACGGCAAGACCGGCGATGAAAGCTGGATGGCCGCCTACCGCGTCTGGGTCAAGATCTTCGCCCTGACCTTCGCGCTCGGCGTGGTCAGCGGCATCACCATGAGCTTCCAGTTCGGCACCAACTGGCCTGGCTACATGGAGACCGTCGGCAACATCGCCGGCCCGCTGCTGGCCTACGAGGTACTGACCGCCTTCTTCCTGGAAGCCACCTTCCTCGGCATCATGCTGTTCGGCATGCGGCGCGTCAGCAACCGCACGCACACCATCGCCACGCTGCTGGTGGCGGGCGGCACCACGCTCTCGGCGTTCTGGATCCTCGCGCTGAATTCGTGGATGCAGACTCCGGCCGGCTTCGAGATGATCGACGGCCGCGCCCACGTGACGAGCTGGCTCGTAGTCATCTTCAACCCGTCGTTCCCCTACCGCCTGACGCACATGCTGCTGGCGTCCGGGCTGACCGTGGCCTTCCTGCTGGCCGGCGTCTCGGCCTACCGCTGGCTGCGCGGCGACCGTGGGCGCGATGTCATCCATTCGATGCGGACCGGCGTGGTGCTCGCGGCGATCCTGATTCCGCTGCAGATCGTGGCGGGCGACCTGCACGGCCTGAACACGCTCCACCACCAGCCGGCCAAGATCGCCGCGATGGAGGGCATCTGGAAGACGGAGAAAGGCGCGCCGGCCGTGCTGTTCGGCATTCCCAACGCCCGCACGCAGACCAACGACTTCGAGATCGCCATCCCCAAGCTGGCCTCGCTCTACCTCGCCCATGACCTCGATGGCGAGATCCGGGGCATCGACGCCTTCCCGGACCGCCATCCCCCCGTGGCCCCGCTGTTCTTCGCCTTCCGCATCATGGTCGGCGTGGGCCTGCTGATGCTGGCCGTGTCGTGGCTTGGCGCCTGGCAGTTCCGCCAGCGCGGCGAGCCCGCACCGTGGATGGCCCGCGCGCTGGTGGCCATGACCTTCTCCGGCTGGGTGGCGCTCGTCGCCGGCTGGTACGTGACCGAGATCGGCCGCCAGCCGTACCTGGTCTACGGCGTGCTGACCACGGCGCAGGCTGCCTCCAAGGTACCGGCGGCGATGATCGGCAGCACCCTGGCGATGTACCTGACGCTGTACCTGGTGCTGATCGTGGCCTATATCTCCGTGGTGTTCCACCTCGCCCGCAAGGCCGGCGCCCCGGCCGAGGATGCCTCCGAGGCGCCCGCCGCCGTCCAGACCCCGCAACCCGTCCTTCCCGGCCAACCCAGGAGCAAGTCATGAGCCCGGCTACCCTTCCCGACCTGACCCAGCCGGCCGGCTGGATGCCGCTGGTCTTCCTGGCTCTGATGGGGCTGGCCATGCTGATCTACGTGATCCTGGACGGCTACGACCTTGGCGTGGGCGTGCTGCTGCGCCGGGCCGACGATGCGGACAAGGACCGCATGATCGCCTCCATCGGCCCGTTCTGGGATGCCAACGAAACCTGGCTGGTGCTCGGTGTGGGCCTGCTGCTGACCGCCTTCCCGCTCGCGCACGGCGCCATCCTGACCCACCTCTACCTGCCCGTGGCGCTGATGCTGGCGGGGCTGATCATCCGCGGTGTGGCGTTCGACTTCCGCGTCAAGGCGCGCGATCCGCACAAGCCGTGGTGGAACTTCGCGTTCTACGCGGGTTCGCTGCTGGCCAGCTTCTCGCAGGGGCTGATGCTCGGCCTCTATATCACCGGCTTCCGCTACGACCTGCCGAACCTGCTGTTCGCGGTGGCCGTGGGGCTGTGCCTGGTGGCCGGCTACTGCCTGCTCGGCGCGAGCTGGCTGATCATGAAGACCACCGGCAGCCTGCAGCTGCGCGCCATCTACTGGGCGCGGCGCAGCCTGTGGCTGACGGCGCTGGGGGTGGCGGCCATCTCGGTGGTCACGCCGCTGGTGAGCCCGCGGATCTTCGAGAAATGGTTCTCGCTGCCCAACATCATCCTGCTGGCGCCGATTCCGCTGATCACCCTGGCCGTGTTCGTGGTGGTGGAGCGTCTGCTGCGCAAGATGCGCGACCTGCATGCGCGCGGCAACGACCGCTGGTGCTGGGTGCCGTTCGCGGGCACGGCGGTGATCTTCCTGATGGCGTTCAACGGCCTGGCCTACAGCCTGTTCCCCTACCTGGTGGTGGACCAGATCGACATCTGGCAGGCGGCCAGCGCGCCGGAATCGCTGGCGGTGATCCTGATCGGCGCGGCGGTGGTGCTGCCCACCATCCTGGGTTACACGGTCTATGCGTACCGTGTATTCTGGGGCAAGGCCACGGACCTGCATTACTACTGATCCACCGACCCCCACCCATTGACCCGTGGCCCCGGGCGCCAGGGAGGCGCCCCAGCGGCATGTCCTCTCGCGTCCCCGGCCCCCCCACGGAATCCGCCAACCCGCCCCTGCTGACACGTCTGCGCAGCCACGCCGGCGCGCAGGTGCGCGCGCTGACGCGCAGCAACTCCGGCCTGTCGATCGACTACGACAACCCGCCGGGCGACCCCGGCCTGTTCGGGCCCGATGCGGTCTGCTGGCGCGTGCATGGCGATTTCCCGGCGATGCTGGCCGGCGGCGTCAGCGCGCTGCTGCTCCAGGCGCTGCACCCGCTGGCGCTGGCCGGGGTGTGGGACCACTCGACCTTCCGCACCGACATGCAGGGCCGGCTCGGCCGCACCGCGCAGTTCATCGCCGGCACTACCTACGGCAGCCGCGCCGACGCCATGCGGCTGATCGAGCGCGTGCGCCGCATCCACGCCAATATCAGCGGCCTGGCGCCGGACGGCCAGCCCTACGCCGCCGACGACCCCGCGCTGCTGACCTGGGTGCATGTGGCCGAAGTGTCGAGTTTCCTGGCGGGATACCTGCGCTATGTCGGCCCGCTATCGGCCGCCGACCAGGACCGGTATTACGCCGAGGAAGCCACCGTGGCCACCCTGCTGGGCGCGCCCGACGTGCCAGGATCGCGCGCCGAGGTGCACGCCTACCTGGAAGCCCAGCGCCCCTATCTGGTTAACAGTGAACGCACGCGCGAAGTGGTGCGATTGGTGATGGCGATGCCGGTGGCCAACCCGCTGCTGGTGCCGGCCGTGCGGACCATGGCCGATGCCGGCGTGGCACTGCTGCCGCCCTGGGCCCGCGAGGCGCTCGGGCTGCACCGGCGCTCGATGCGCCGGACCCTGGCCGTGCCGGCGATGGGCGCGCTGGCGCCCACCTTGCGCTGGGTACTCGGCCCCGGGCTCGCGGCCCGCGCCCGGCGGCGCGTGGCGCGCAGCGCTTGATGCTATGTAGAACGACTGCTAAATAGAATTACTCCGCCGCGCTGGCCGCGGCCGCAGCAGCCACCGGGCTGCCGCGCAGCGTGGTCTCGCGCAGCCGCATCACCAGGAACGGGGCGATCAGGGACACCGCCGCGCTGAACAGGAACAGCGTGCGGAACGCCTGCTCGGCCGCCACGCGCACCGCCGCCGCGTCGCCATCGCTGGCCGCACCCATGGCGCGCCGGAACATGCTCATCAGCACATCCTCGCCGCCGCTCAGGTCGCTCACGGCCATGCCACCATGGCGCAGCAGGGCGATCAGCACCGTGGTCAGCACGGCCACGCCCACCGCCCCGCCCAGCAGTCGCGAGAAGGCGGTCAGCGCCGTGGCGATGCCCACCTGCTGCGGCGGCACCGAATTCTGCGTGGCGACGAGCCCGCTCGGCAGTTGCAGCCCGATGGAGAGCCCGAGCACGATCATCACCAGCGCGGACGCCATCACGGCGTGCGGCGGCATGAACGCCAGCGCCACGATGGCCAGCGGCGCGATGATCGAGCCGGCCAACTGCATCGGCTTGTAGCGGCCGCTCCACGACATCAGCCGCCCGGAGATATAGGCGCCGAACGGAATGGCCAGCGTTAGCGGCACCAGCCGCAGCGCAGCGGTGTCGGCATGGGCGCCGCCCACCACCTGGAAGCGCAGCGGCAGCAGCACCGACATTGCAATCAGCTGGAAGAAGCACAGGAACAGCGTGGTGCAGCAGATGGCCACCGTGGGCACGCGCAGCATCGACAGCGGAATCACCGGATCGACGGCGCGCCGCTCCTGCCAGACGAACAGCACCATGCCGACGACGCCCGCCGCCAGCAGGCCGAGGGTGTGGAGTTCCAGCGGCGAGTGGCCCTGCCCCAGACGGGTCAGGAACACCAGCACGCCCGAGAGCCCGCCGCCGAACAGCAGCGCGCCGAGGTAGTCGATGCGGTGCCGGCGCCCGCCCACGGGCAGGTGGCGCAGCGCGCGGCGCACCACCACCAGCGCCAGCAGGGACAGCGGGATATTGATCCAGAAGATCCAGCGCCAGGACAGGAAATGCGCCAGGTAACCGCCGATGACCGGGCCGGCCATGCTCGCCACGGCCCAGACCCCGCTCACATAGCCCTGGTAGCGGCCACGCTCGCGCAGCGGCACCACATCGGCGATGGTCGCCTGCGAGACCGAGATCAGCCCGCCGCCGCCCAGGCCCTGCAGGATGCGGGCGAGGATCAGCATTGGCATGGTCGTGGCCATGGCGCAGAAGATCGACGCCAGCAGAAACAGCACGATCGAGAACGAGAGGACGGAACGGCGCCCGAGCACGTCGGACAGCTTGCCGTAGATCGGCGTCACCACGGTGGAGGCCACGAGGTACGCCGAGATCACCCAGGCCATGTCCTCGAAACCGTTCAGCTGGAGCGCGATGTCCGGCAGCACCACGGCCACGATCGACTGTTCCAGCGCCCCGAGCAGGATGGCCAGCATCAGGCCGAACAGCACCTGCATGACGGGTACGTCTGGCGGCGGGGTATCTGGGGCGCGAGCGGGCTGCGGGGGGGAGGACTGCACTGGAGAGGCGGACATGGAAGGCCTGCGTGGCAGACGGCGGCGCGACCGGCCGTGCCTGCTCTTGTGTGGTCAAGGAGAGCCGGTATTGTAGGCGCATGCCGCCGGCCCCGCTTGCCGAAGTGCCGTATGGCCTACAGGTGGCTTACAGGCTACCTTCAGGAGGACACCGGGCGACGCCGGGCGCCGCCTGAAGGTAGGACCGCTACTGTCGATCAGAAGATCAGCAGATCAGAAGGTTTCCCAGTCGCCGGCCTCGGCCATGGCAGGCGCGGGCGCGGCGGCGGGACGGCGGCGGGCCGGCGTGGACAGCACGGGCTCCTTGCGCTGCGGCGTCACCGCCGGGCGCGGCTTGGCGGGCGTAACCGGCTGGCGCGCGGACAGCACCGACGGCTGCGCCTTGCGCGCCACCGGCGGACGCACCGCAGCCGGCACAACCGGGGCGCGGGCGCCACGCGGCGCCGGGGCGGGTGCCGGGGCCGTCGTTGCCTTGGCCGGCAGCGCGGGCGCGGCCGGGCGGCTGATGGCCCGCACGCGGGCGGGTGCCGGCGCGGCCAGGGCCGGGGCCTTGGCCTTGGCAGGGGCGGCAATGCGCGGCGCAGCCGTCACCACGGCCTGGGGCGCGCGTGCCTCGGGGGCGCGCACGCCGCCCAGGTCGAAGCGCGCCACCTCGGACACCAGCCCGCCGGCCTGCTGCATCAGGCTCTCGGCCGCCGCGCTGGCCTGCTCCACCAGTGCCGCGTTCTGCTGCGTCACCGATTCCATCTGGGTAATCGCCAGGCTGACCTGCTCGATGCCGGCGGTCTGCTCCTCGCTGGCCGCGCTGATCTCGCCCATGATGTCGGTCACGCGGCGCACGGCGCCAACGATATCGTCCATGGTCTTGCCGGCCACTTCCACCTGCTTGGCGCCGTCCTGGACCTGACGCACCGAGCTGTTGATCAGTTCGCCGATCTCCTTGGCCGCCGACGACGAGCGCTGCGCCAGGCTGCGCACCTCGGCCGCCACCACGCTGAAGCCCCGGCCCTGCTCGCCGGCGCGAGCCGCTTCCACGGCGGCGTTCAGCGCAAGGATATTGGTCTGGAAGGCGATGCCCTCGATCACGCTGATGATCTCGGCCACGCGCGCGGAGGACTTCGAGATACCGTCCATCGTGTCCACCACGCTGCGCACCACCCTGCCACCTTCCGTGGCCACGTCCGAGGCGTTGACCGCCAGCTGGTTGGCCTGGCGGGCATTCTCGGCGTTCTGGCGCACAGTGGAGGTCAACTCTTCCATCGAGGCGGCAGTCTCCTCGAGCGAGGCCGCCTGCTGCTCGGTCCGCTGGGACAGGTCGGTATTGCCGATGGAAATCTCGCGCGCCGCCGTGTCGATCGAGCCGGCGGCCTGCTGGATGCCGCGCACCAGCACGCCAAGCTGGCCGAAGGCACGTTCCATCGCGCCGAGCATGCGGCCCATCTCGTCCTGGGTGCGCACGGCAATGGGATGGCCCAGGCGGCCCTGGGCTAGCGCCTCGGCGGCGTCCAGCGCCTGGCCGGCCGGGCGCGTCACCGAGCGGGTGATGGCCAGGCCGAGCAGCGCGGCGATCACGGCGGCAGCGGCCGCCAGGCCGATCAGCAGGTTGCGGGCAAAGACATATTGGGCGGAGGCCTCGCCCACGGCGTCGACGGCCAACTTCCGGCCCATCGCGGCAAACTGGTCGAGATTGTCGAAGTAGGCGGCCTGGGCGGTCGGCAGCGTCACGATCAGGCCAGCGCGCGCACTATTGAAGTCACCGGCGCGCAATTGCTGCATGACAAGGTCGAGCTGCCCGTTGTAGGCCTTGCGGGCCTCGGTCAGCTGCCCGAACTTCGCCACGGAATCGGCGCGGCCACCGGCCGTGACGACCTTGCCGAAGGCATCGAGGCCGGCGCCCATTTCCTCGCGCATCTTCATGATCTTGTCCGCGTTCTGCGCGGCCAGCGCCACGTCCTCGGTCAGCGCGCCGTCGCGCACCAGCACGCCGATCATCAGCGCGCTCTCCTTCACGCGGTTCAGGTCGATGACGCGCAGCAGGCGCTGCTCCACCGCCTGGTGCATCGCCTCGTTCATGCCGCGCAGCGCGGTCACGCCCACGGCCGCCACGGCCGCCAGCAGCAACACCACCGCACAGAATGCCAGGGACAGTCGTGCTCCGATACCCATGTTTCGCAAGCCCATCTCAGCGTACCTTTCTCTCTTTTTTCGATGTTCGGACGGTCGTCTGGCATCCACCGGAAACCGGGTGTCGCCACCAGCGCTATCGGGCGCGCCGGTGCGCTTCTTGAGCGGAAAATCGAAATAGGGGGAAAAGTGCCGGTAGTTCGTCAAATTGCCGCATCAACGAGTGGCGTCTAATCTGTTCCGGGCACTCCGGCCCGGCCGACCACGGCCACTGCGGCACCAGACCGCGACGAAACGACGAGGGCAAAAAAAAGAAGCCCACGCGCGGGGTGCTCGTAGGCTTTCAGGACTGCTGTGAAAGACCGGGGGTAAACCGGTCCGAACATAGGAATATAAACCTGCTTACATGAGGTGTAAATCAAGCTTCTATCAGGGAATACCCTGATAGCGGCTGTAGCGAATTCGGCACTTTCGCCTCGTATATCGTGCCATACCGCACATTCGGGCATATCGGCAGTTATCGGCCAGCGTCCCGCAAAGCTTTAGCGCGAGCGGATTGCGGCGCAAGCGTTGCCTTTCTGTCAGACCCTGACAACGAAGGTGCGACTTCAATCACACCGACTGCATCAATAAAATAAATAGAGCTTTACCTCTAGGCCTCGTCTGCTAGCCGACTTTGTCAACACTTGTAAAACTTTGTTACCCTCCCGGCTGAAGTATTCCCCTTCTCTCTTCGCAAGGCCGACTGAACCGCTCGGCCGGATGGCGCCATGCAACCGCTCGGTAGGCGCGCCCGCTATCGTGATGAAGGTGAGCCCCTGCCCCGGCTCCGAGAGTGAATGTTTCATATCACGCCAGGATCAGAGCGCCCCACCCGTCACTTTTAGTGCGGCCTCGATCCATGCGCCTGGTCCTCGGACCGTTGACAGCCGCCAGAACCCTCGCGGGCTCTTCCGGAGAAGTTGTGAAGCAGGAAAAAAAGGTCCCCCGTCCCAGCCGAAAGTTGCAGCATCTGCACTTTGCGGCCCACAGCGCCAGCCGCAATACCGTCATCGTGCACCTCTCCAATGGCACGCGGCTGACCGGGATCGTGCTGGCCTCGGACAATTACATGATTCTGCTGGGCAAGACGGGCGACGATCCCACGCCGACGGTGGTCTACAAGCGCGCCATTACCGTGGTGACGCCGGCGCACGCGCCGGAAGCCGACGCGGCGGTGCTGGACGCCGAGGCGTCGCCCGATTTTGTGCGTCTATATATACCGCGCACCCGCAAGCGGCGCTGACGCGGCCTGGCCGGCCCGTCCCGGCGGCGCCCCGTTCGTTCCCCGGGCCGGCCGGCATCCGCAATAACGCCGGGGGTTTCCGGCCCCGCCCGCAAACTCTCGCAAAGATCACTCTAAAGTCTCCTACCGCCCTGTCGATAACCCTTGCAACGGAGGCACTCTACGCCCTGCAACGCAGGCAGCCAACGTTACGGCACCCGCCGGAATGCCTAAAACATTGCAAATAGGAGTCGTACCATGGCGCAAGTCATCAACACCAACATTCTGTCGCTGCAAACGCAGAGCAACCTGAACACGTCGCAATCGTCGCTGAACAGCGCGATCCAGCGTCTGTCGTCGGGCCTGCGCATCAACAGCGCCAAGGACGATGCTGCTGGTCAAGCCATCGCCAACCGCTTCACCGCCAACATCAAGGGCCTGACGCAAGCTTCGCGTAACGCCAACGACGGTATCTCGATCGCGCAAACGACCGAAGGCGCGCTGAGCGAAGTCAACAACAACCTGCAACGTGTCCGTGAACTGTCGGTGCAGGCCGCCAACGGCACGAACTCGTCTTCGGACCTGAAGTCGATCCAGGACGAAATCAAGCAACGTCTGTCGGAAATCGACCGCGTGTCGGCTCAGACCCAGTTCAACGGCGTGAAGGTCCTGGCCAAGGATCAAAACATGTCGATCCAGGTTGGTGCCAACGACAGCGAAACGATTTCGATCGCCCTGAAGCAAATCACGTCGAAGACCCTCGGCGTTGCTGGCTTCAGCGTTGCCGGCCCGCAAGGCGCCACGGCTTCGATCGGTTCCGCCGCCGCTCAAACGGCTCTGGGTTCCGCCACCCCGGTGACGGCTGCTTCGGCAACCGGCATCGCCGCCGCTGACATCCAGCGCGCCCTGGGCCTGAACACCTCGGCAGCCATCAACTCGCAATCCGTGGTGACGGATTCGAACGGCAACTGGTTCGTGCAAGTGAGCATGACCGGCCTGACCGCCGCCGACGACGCCGCTCTGTCGTCGAAGGGCTTCGCTGGCAACGGTACCGCCACGTCGACTACGATGTACATCGCCGTCAAGCCGACCGACGCTTCGGTGTCCGGTTCCACCGCTGGCTTCACGCTGACGGGTTCGTCGCTGCAAGCTTCGGACTTCCAACAAGCAGCCACGACCAACCCGCTGGCCACGCTGGACAAGGCCCTGTCGACGGTTGACAACCTGCGTTCGAGCCTCGGTGCTGTGCAGAACCGCTTCGAATCGACGATCAACAACCTGAGCACGACGGTGAACAACCTGTCGGCTTCGCGTTCGCGCATCGAAGACGCTGACTACGCAACGGAAGTGTCGAACATGACCCGCGCGCAGATCCTGCAACAAGCTGGTACCTCGGTGCTGTCGCAAGCGAACCAGACCACGCAAAACGTGCTGTCGCTGCTGCGTTAATCGCCGCGCCGCAAGAAGGCCGGGCCGCAAGGCCCGGCTTTTTTGCCGGAATGTTTTGCAGGCAGCCCACTGCCTGCAAAGCGTTTCCACCAAGCAGAACCACACGCCCTACCGGACGGAGCTGACCATGGCATCTTCCAATCCCGTTTCCACTCCGGCGGCCCGCATTTCCGCCGACACCGTGACCCTCGCCCCGGCCCACGCCGCGCCGACCGCCACGGTGCGCGCCGTTCGCCCCGTCCAGTCCGCCCACCAGGCGGACGCTGGCGCTTCCGGCGACGCCCCTGCCGAGACCGCCACGGCAGTGCAGGAACTGGTCGATGTCCTGAAGACCACCTCCATCGGCCTGCGCTTCGAGATCGACGACCAGACGCACCGCGTGATCACCAAGGTCGTGGACAAGGAGACGGGCGAGATCATCCGGCAAATGCCGAATGAAGACGTTGTGCGCCTGGCGCGCGCGATCGACAAGCTCCAGGGCTTGTTCGTGAGCCACGCCGTCTGATATCTGCAACCTCCCAGTTGAAGTCAAATAACAATAGGTAGAAAAAGACATGGCAATCTCTTCCATCGGTGTCGGTTCCAACCTCGAGCTGCAAACGCTGCTCGACAAGCTCCAGGCAGCGGAAGAACTCCCGCTGACGCAAATCAACAACCAGGCCAAGAGCTACCAGGCCAAGCTGTCCGGCTACGGCACCATCAAGAGCGTGCTGGATGCCTACTCGGCCGCCGCCAAGACGCTCGGTACCGCCGCCACGTACAGCGCCGTCAAGGCCAGCGTGACCTCGGACAGCGTGCTCAGCGCCACCACCGACGCGACCGCCGTGGCGGGTAGCTACCAGATCGACGTGACGTCGCTGGCCGCGGCGCAATCGCTGGTCTCGAAGCAGGTAACGGACAAGAAGGCCGCCATCGGCGGCGGCACGATCACCGTGGACTTCGGCGCCGACCTCGCCACGGGCGGCACGCCGACCAGCACCAAGACGGTGACGATCGGCTCCGACACCTCGCTGGAAGGCATCCGCGACTCGATCAACAAGGCCAATATCGGCGTGACCGCCAGCATCATCAACGACGGCTCGGGCACGCCGTACCACATCGTGCTGACGTCCAACAAGACCGGCACGGATTCGGGCATGCGCATCAGCGCCAGCGACAGCGCCGTGAGCGACATCGTCGCCTACGACCCCGCCCTGGCCACGCAGCCGAACGGCATGTCCGAGAAGGTGGCCGCTGCCAACGCCGCGCTGAAGATCAATGGCATCGACGTCACGAGCCAGAGCAACACCGTGGTGGACGCCGCCCAGGGCGTGACCTTGACGCTGAAGTCCAAGGGCACCACCACCATGAGCGTGACGCGCGACGACGCGTCCATCAAGGCCGCCGTGCAGGGCTTTGTCACCGCGTACAACAACATCCTGACGGCCGTCGGCTCGCTGACCACGTTCGATACCGATGCCGGCACCGCCGGCGCGCTGAACGGCGACGGCACGCTGCGCAACATCGCCACGCGCCTGCGCTCGATGCTGACCGCGCCGATGTCCGATGGCAACGGCGGCTCCATCACCCTGTCCGACCTCGGCATCGAGTTCAACGTGACGCCCGAGAACGCGGGCAAGCTGCAGATCAACGACGACAAGCTGAACAAGGCGCTGGCCGGCAACATCCAGGGTCTGTCGAACTTCTTCACGGGCGTGAATGGCGCGTCGGGCATGGGCAAGACCGTCACCGACTACGTCGACTCGCTGAACGGCACGTCCGGCGCGCTGACCGCTGCCACCGATGGCATCACTGCCACGCTGAAGGACCTGGAGAAAAAGTACACGGCGACGGAAGACCGTGTCACGGCGACCATGGACCGCTACCGCGCCCAGTTCACGCAGCTGGACCTGCTGATTTCGCAACTGAACCAGACCAAGAGCTACCTGACGGAGCAGTTCGCGGCCATCAACGGTTCCGGCAGCAAGTAATTTAACGGAGGCAACATGTTCGCGCGCCAAGCCATCAACGCCTATGCCCAGGTCGGTGTACAGACCGGGGTCATGAGCGCCAGCCCGCACAAGCTGATTGTGATGCTGTACGACGGGGCCCGCTCGGCCATCGCCCGTGCCAGGTTCCACCTGGACAATGGCGAGCTGGAGGCGCGCGGCAATGCCATCTCCAAGGCGATCAACATCATCGACAACGGGCTGCGCGCAGTGCTGGACCACGAGGCCGGCGGGGAGATCTCCGCCAACCTCGAATCGCTGTATGAATACATGACCCGTCGCCTGATGCTGGCCAACCTGCGCGGCGATGCCACCCTGCTGTCGGAAGTGGATGCCCTGCTCGAGAATCTTGCCTCGGCCTGGACCGCCATCGACCCGGCAGCCCCCACCGACACCGAGCAGGCCCTGACGCCCGTCGTCCAGCCCGCCCTGCAGGAATCCTGAGATGTTCCATATGTCCCCCATCGTCAGAAGCTACGAAGAGCTGCTGGTGCTCTCGGAGCAGATGCTCGAAGCCGCGCGCGCGTCCAACTGGGATGCGCTCAACGATCTCCAGCAGGTCTACATGGCCGAAGTGGATCGCCTGCGCCTGCTCGACCACAGCAAGCCCTTCACCGACAACGAACGCCTGCGCCGCTTCCAGTTGCTGGAGCGCATCCTGGCGTACGATGCCCGGATTCGCGACCTGACCATGCCGCGCCTGGCCCAGCTGGGCGAACTGCTGAACAGCTCGCGCCGCAAGCTCGAACTGTCCGCCACCTACGGCGCCACCGCCTGAATCCACGCCCCTTCCGTGCTTGCGGAAGGGATCGACCGACGCGTATCACGTCCATCGCCATCCGCTGACACGCGCCCATGACTGGCATCCAAATCCCGGCGGCCCTGGTGCCCCACGCCGCACCGGACACGCAACTCTCGCGCCCGGCGCTGGCTATCGACAAACTCGCGGCCCTGATGCCGGTGCAGGACGTCTCCCAGGGCGACGTGCAGTCGTCCACGGGCGAGACCGTCCAGGCCCGCCAGCCCAACGCGGTCGGCCCCGGCGCCATGGATGCGCGCGGCAACGCGCTGACCAGTTCCACGCGCGAGACCCTGAGCTTCGCCGCGCGCGCCATTCTCGATCTGTTCGAATCGGGCGATGCACAGCCGCTACAGACGCGGGCCCCGCTGCTGTCCACCGCGCCCGGTGCAGGCAACGCGTCGGCGGCCACGCTGTCCGCAGCACTCGCCACGCTGGTCGACCAGAGCGGCTTGTTTTACGAATCGCATGTGGCGCAATGGGTGGTGGGCCAGCGCCCGCTGTCCGCCCTGCTCCAGGAACCGCAGGCCGGCCTGCGCCAGCCCCCCGCGCCCAACTCGCCGGCCCAGACCGCCCCGCCAGCGGCGACGTCGCCGCAGCAACCCGCGCCCGGCGCCGGTGCGCCGGTGGCGCTGCTGCCCTATGGCGGACCGCCCGCCGCGCCCGCGCCGACGCCCAGCGCCGCAATCCTGGCGGAACTGACGCGCCCGACTATTTTTCCGCTGACCACCGGCGTGCCGGCGCAGCCCGCGCGCGGCCATGGCGCCGACGCCGGGACCCAGGCTAGCCAGCCTGGCCAGCCCGCCAGCGCCGCGCCCGGCCAGGCCACGCCATCGACGCCGGCCGCCGAGCAGCGCCGCGCCGCGCACGCCAATGCGGCGGCGCATGCGTACCAGATTACGGCCGAGGTCTCGCATGAAGGTCACCATATCGCCCAGGCCCAGCGCGCGGCGATCATCGCCAGCTGGAATGCGCCCGACCAGCCCGCCGCCCCGCAGCAGGCCGACGTCGGCCCGCCGGTCCACCCGGCCAGCGAAGGCGTGGTGCGCCAGCAGCTGGAGTTGCTCGCCACGCAGCAGTTCCGCTGGACCGTGGAAGCCTGGCCTGGCATGCCTGTGGATTGGGAAATCACGCGCGAGCAGCAAGGTGAGCACTCGCCCACATCGGCCGATGCCGCGACCTGGAGCACCCGGCTGCGCCTGAACCTGCCCCGGCTCGGGCATGTCGATGCCGTGCTGACCCTCGGCGCGCACGGGCTGGAAGCCCGGCTGGTGGCCGACGACCGCGCCACCGCTGGCCGTCTGGCCGAAGCAGGCGCTGACTTCCGCGGCCAGCTGGAAGCCCACGGCATCTCCCTGCTGAACCTCAACGTCAGCGCGGCCACCGAGGTGGAAGCACGCCTGACCGCCGACACGGCAGGAACCCAGCCATGAGCGCGAACGATCCGCACCGCGACGCCGCCGTCGCGCTCTCCTACCAGTCCGCCGACAAGGCGCCGCGCGTGGTGGCCAAGGGCTACGGCCTGTCCGCCGAAGCCATCATCGCCCGCGCCCGGGAGGCCGGCGTCTACGTGCACGGCTCCCCGGCGCTGGTCAACCTGCTGATGCAGGTGGATCTCGACACCCAGATCCCGCCGCAGCTCTATGTGGCCGTGGCCGAGCTGCTGGTCTGGCTGCACCGGATGGAACAGCCGGACGGCGTGCCGGCCCTCACCTGACCGCATCCCACCTCGGCCGCCGAGCGCCGAGAACGGCACCCACGCTGAAATAGCGCCAATTTCGGCCCGTGTTCCGGCCGATGACGCGGAACGTCCCTTGTTACTGTGCATGCATCGATCAGCCCGTCTGCTGTCCGGGCTGACCCCGCGCCTATGCAAAGCACAACGCCATGACCAAGAACGTTTCGAGTCCCGCGCAGCGGACGATCCAGCAGGCCTGGACTGCCTACAACGCCAGCAAGTATGCGGACGCGCTGAAGCTCGCCCGCGCTGCCAAGCGCATTGCCGGCACGCTCCCCGAACCGTATTACATCGAATCGCTGTGCCTGTCGGGCATGAACCATAGCGAGGAAGCCAAGCGCCTGGCGGAAGTCGGCATGAAGCGCTTCCCGAACCATCCGGGCTTCCTGGGCCTGGTCGGCGCGCTCGAGGTGGCCCTGGAGAACTACACGGCCGGCATTCCGCTGCTCCAGCGCAGCCTGGAACTCCAGCCCGGCTCCGCCCACCTGTGGCAGGTGCTCGGCACGGCCATGTTCTATACCGGCGACTATTTCGAAGCCCGCCTGGCCGGCGAGAAGGCCGCCGCGCTGCTGCCGAATGACCCGGTGGCGGTGGGCAACTACGCCTCCGCGCTGCGCGAATCGGGCAGCACCATCGAAGCCATTCCCGTGTTCCGCCGCGCCTGCGCGCTGGACCCGCTGCAGCGCGTGAACCGCTCCAACCTGCTGTTCTCGCTGCTCTACGACGAAACCATCGGCGCCGAGGAACTGCGCCGCGAGGCCACCGACTGGGCCCGCACGCTGGCGCGCACGCCCGTGGAAGCCCCGGCGCTGCGCGCCAGCGAAGGCGAGCGGATCCGCATCGGCATCCTGTCGAACGACTTGCGCCGCCACGCCTGCGCCTACTTCCTGATCCCGCTGATCGCCAACCTGGACCGCACGCGCTTCGAGGTGCACCTGTTCTCGCTGTCGAACGTCAACGACAACATCACCAAGAAGATCCGCGTCTACGCGGAAGGCTTCCACGACCTCTACAAGATGTCCGAGGCCGACGTGGTCAAGGCCGTGCGCGCGCAGCGCTGCGACGTGATGGTCGACCTGGGCGGCTACACGGGCGCCTCGCCCCTGACCTACATGGTGCATCGCCTGGCCCCGAAGCAGCTGACGTGGCTGGGCTACCCCGGCACCACTGGCATGGAGCAGATCGAGTACCGCGTGACCGACTGGACCGCCGATCCGGAGGGCTTCGACCACAACTACACGGAGAAGCTGCTCCGTGCGCCCGTGTTCAGCGCCTACCACCCGATCGTCACCAACCCGCTGAAGATCTACGACCCGCAATTCCGCGTGCAGCCGACCCCGGCGCTGAACAACGGCTACATCACCTTCGGCTCCTGCAACACCATCGCCAAGCTGGGCCCCAAGACCATGCGCCTGTGGAGCGCCGTGCTGGCACGCTGCCCGAACGCCCGTATGCTCGTAGAAGCCACCGGCTGCGACCGCGACAACGTGCGCGAGATGCTCTACGAGCGCATGGCGGCCCATGGCATCGACACCAGCCGCGTGGAGCTGATCAACCGTGACGGCGCAGCGCAGTACGTGACCTACAACCGCATCGACATCGCGCTGGACACCGCGCCCGTCACTGGCGGCACCACCACCTGCGACGCCATCTGGATGGGCGTGCCCGTGGTCACCTTCTCCGGCAACACCTTCCACCAGCGCGTGTCGGCCCCGTTCCTGCACGCTGCCGGCCTGGACGACCTGATCTGCGACACCGAGGAGCGCTACGTCGACGTCGCCTGCGCGCTGGCCGAGGACGTGCAGCAGCTCAACGAGATCCGCATGTCGATCCGTCCGCGTGCGGAGCAGAGCGAGATGTTCGACGCGCAGCGCTTCGCCACCTGGTTCGAGGACCAGCTGACCGAGATCTGCAGCGAGACCAAGCCGATTCCCGCCCGCACCGAACCGCGCCGCTCCGGCCTGTTCTTCGCTGGCGCGTGGTATCCCGCCGAGGACCTGGTGATGTCGGTGGCCGCTCACATCCACCTGAAGGAATGGGTGCCGCTGCTCAACGTGCTCGAGAACCTGACCTCCACCTGGTACCGCAACTGGGTGGTGGCCTACGGCCTGGCCGAATTCAAGTACCACAACGGCGAGGCCGACGCGGCCATCGACCTGCTGGTGGAAGCCATCGGCATGCGCCCGTACGCGCTGCCGCTGTACCGCAAGCTGGCGCTCTGGCTCGACGAGCTCGAACTGGACAAGTCCGCGCTCGCCCAGCTACTGGACGAGCAGTTCGGCCTGGCGCTGGAAGTGCTGGAAGCCTCGCCGCCGCCCACCGTGTTCGAAGTGATCGGTATCGAGGTCGCCACGCAGGCGGCGCCCGAGGCCGCCGCCGAGGAGGTGGCAGCATGAAGGCCGTCATCCTGGCCGGGGGCCTGGGCACCCGCATCTCCGAGGAATCGCACCTGCGGCCGAAGCCGATGATCGAGATCGGCGGCAAGCCCATCCTCTGGCACATCATGAAGATGTACTCGGCGCACGGCGTGAACGAGTTCGTGATCTGCCTGGGCTACAAGGGCTACGTCATCAAGGAGTACTTCGCCAACTACTTCCTGCACATGTCCGACGTCACGTTCGACATGCGCGAGAACCGCATGGCCGTGCACCACCGCAAGGCCGAGCCGTGGAGCGTGACGCTGGTGGATACCGGCGAGGACTCGATGACCGGCGGCCGCCTGCGCCGCGTGCGCGAATACCTGACGCCGGGCGAGCCGTTCTGCTTCACCTATGGCGACGGCGTGTCCGACATCGACATTACCGCCGAGATCGCCTTCCACCGCGAGCACGGCCGCCGCGCCACCGTGGCTGCCGTGCAGCCGCCGGGCCGCTACGGCGCGCTCGAACGCGACAACGACAAGGTGTGCGGCTTCACCGAGAAGCCGCGCGGCGATGGCGCGTGGATCAACGGCGGCTTCTTCATCCTGCAGCCGGAAGTCATCGACCTGGTGCCGGACGACGCCACGAGCTGGGAAGAAGCCCCCATGCGCCAGCTCGCGCGCTCCGGCCAGATGGCCGCGTACGAACATACCGGCTTCTGGCAGCCGATGGACACGCTGCGCGAGAAGAACCTGCTGGAAGACCTTTGGCAATCCGGCAAGGCGCCCTGGAAGACCTGGTAATGGTGTCGACTGCCTCCCCGTCGGCGGCGCTCTCCGCGTTCGCAGGCCGGCGCGTCTTCGTCACCGGACACACCGGCTTCAAGGGCGCCTGGCTGGCGCTGCTGCTCGCGCGCCTGGACGCGCGCGTCAGCGGCTACGCCCTGGCCCCCAACACCACGCCGAGCCTGTTCGAGGCCGCGCGCGTGGCGCCGGCGCTCGCGCAGCATACGGTGGGCGATGTCCGCGACGCCGCCGCACTCACGCGCGCGCTGCACGCGGCGGAACCGGAGATCGTGCTGCACCTGGCGGCCCAGCCGCTGGTGCGCGCGAGCTACCGCGACCCGGCCGAGACGTGGTCCACCAACGTCATGGGCACCGTCAACCTGCTCGACGCCGTGCGCACCTGCCCGTCCGTGCGCGCGGTCATCGTGGTCACCACCGACAAGTGCTACGACAACAAGGAATGGCTCTGGGGCTATCGCGAGACCGATCCGCTCGGCGGCCATGACCCCTATAGCGCGAGCAAGGCCGGCACCGAGCTCGTGGCCGCCAGCTATCGCAAGTCGTTCCTGGCCGAGCGTGGCGTGCAGCTGGCCACCGCCCGCGCCGGCAACGTGATCGGCGGCGGCGACTGGTCCGAGGACCGCCTGATTCCCGATGCCGCCCGCGCTGCCGCCCGTGGCGCCGTCCTTGAGATCCGCAGCCCGCAGGCCACGCGGCCGTGGCAGCACGTGCTGGAAGCCCTGCACGGCTACCTGTTGCTGGGCGCCCGGCTGCTGGCCGGCGACGCCGCGCTGGCCACCGCGTTCAACTTCGGCCCGGAAGCGCGCGACAACCTGCCGGTCGCGCGCGTGCTGGGCGGATTGCAGCCACACTGGCCGGAACTCCAGTGGGCGCATTGCCCGCCGCCGGGCGCCGCGCCGCACGAGGCCCGCAACCTGTACCTCGATTCCTCTCAGGCGCACACGCTGCTGGGCTGGCAATCGCGCTGGACGCTGGACGAGGCGCTGGCCGCCACCGCGCGCTGGTATCGCACGGTCCAGCACGAGCCGGGCCAGGCCCGCGCCATCACCGAACAACAGATCGAGCAATTCTGCGCATGACCACTGCTGCCACCGCTCCTACCCCCTGCTGCCGCGCCTGCGGCGCGCCGCTGACGCAAACCGTCGTGGACCTCGGCCTGTCGCCGGTCTCCAATGCCTTCATCCGGCCGGAGCACATCGCACAGGGCGAGATGTTCTACCCGCTGCACGCCATGGTGTGCCACAAGTGCTGGCTCGTGCAGCTGCGCGACGCCACGCCGGCGGAGACCCATTTCCACGACGACTACGTCTACTTCTCGTCGTTCTCCACCTCGTGGCTCGAACACGCCCGCCGCTACGTGACGGCGATGACCGAGCGCTTCGACCTGACCCCGGCGAGCAGCGTGATGGAGATCGCCAGCAACGACGGCTACCTGCTCCAGTACTTCCACCAGAACGGCGTGCCGTGCCTGGGCATCGAGCCCTCCGCCAATACCGGCGAGGCGGCCCGCGCCAAGGGCATCGACAGCCGCGAGCTGTTCTTCGGCGAGCGCACCGCACGCGCCCTGCGCGTGGAAGGCTGGCAGGTGGACCTGCTGCTCGGCAACAACGTGCTGGCCCACGTGCCGGACATCAACGACTTCGTGGGCGGCATGCCGATCGTGCTGAAGCCCGAAGGCGTGATCACGCTGGAGTTCCCGCACCTGCTGCGCCTGCTGGAGCAGAACCAGTTCGACACGCTGTACCACGAGCACTACTCCTACCTGTCGCTGACGGCGCTGGTGCCGATCCTCGCCCGCGCCGGGCTGCGCGTGTTCGATATCGAGCACCTGCCCACGCACGGCGGCAGCCTGCGGCTGTTTGCCTGCCACCAGGCCTCGCGCCGCGCCACCACGCCGGCCGTGCAAGCCTGCCTGGATGAGGAAGTCGCCGGCGGCCTGACCTCGCCGGACCGCTACGCCCGCTTTGCCGAGCGCGTGCGCCAGGCCAAGCGCGACCTGCTGGCTTTCCTGATCGAGGCGCGCCGCGCCGGCAAGCGCGTGGCTGCCTACGGCGCCGCCGCCAAGGGCAACACGCTGCTGAACTACTGCGGCATCGACGCCGACCTGATCGAGTACGTGGTGGACCGCAATCCGGCCAAGCAGAACAAGCTGCTGCCCGGCACGCGCATTCCGGTGTGCTCGCCCGATTCCATCTACGCCAGCCGGCCTGACTACCTGGTGATCCTGCCGTGGAACATCAAGGACGAGGTGGTCGAGCAGATGGCCGGCATCCGCGCCTGGGGCGGCCGCTTCGTGGTGCCCATTCCCGATACCGTGGTCCTGCCGTGATCTTCACCCCGACCCGCATCGCCGGCGCCTGGCTGGTGGACCCCGAGCCGCTGCCCGACGCGCGAGGCTTCTTCGCGCGCACGGTCTGCGTGGCGGCGTTCGCCGAGCATGGCCTCGACGCGCGCTTCGTGCAGCAGAGCGTCTCGCGCAACACGCGCGCCGGCATCCTGCGCGGCATGCACTTCCAGACCGGGGCGCATGCCGAGGACAAGCTCGTGCGCGTGACCACCGGGGCGGTGTACGACGTAATCCTCGACCTGCGCCGCGCGTCCGCCACCTACCTGCAATGGCAGGCGGTGGAGCTGTCGGCGGACAACCAGCGGGCGATCTATATCCCGAAGGGCGTCGCGCATGGGTTCCAGACCCGCACGGCGCTCTCCGAGGTGTTCTACCAGATGACGGTGCCGTTCGCGCCCGGCAGCAGTGCCGGCGTGCGCTGGGACGACCCCGCCATCGGCATTGACTGGCCAGACTGCGCGGACCGCATGGTCTCTGCGAAGGACCTGGCGCTTCCCCTGCTCGCCGGGCTTGGCGAGCATTGACAACCCCTTTTATTCGAACCTGACAATCCAAGCGGAGCCACCCATGACGACTGAACATCTGCAAAAGCTGTCCGACGCCCTGCGCACGGTGGGCGGCAGCGCCGCCGCCCGCGACAAGGTCATTGCCCTGTGCAAGAGCATCGAGCAAGACCTGGACGCCTACGAAGGCAGCGTGCGTGACGACATTACCGGCCCGATCGTCGACGCCATGTACAACGAGCAGTCGCGCCTGCGCAAGACGCTGGCCGACGGCACGGTGTTCGAATTCCTGTACCGCACCAAGATCGCGCGCGACTTCCTGATGAGCACGCCGCCGCAACCGGACCACGTGTGGGAGCCGCAGACCACCAAGCTGCTGCTGAAGCTGTGCGAGCGCGGCGGCCATGCCGTGGTGGGCGGCGCCTACTTCGGCGACCAGGTGATCCTGATGGCGCGGCGCCTGGCGCAGGCGGGCGGCACCTGCCACGCGTTCGAGCCGAATGCCGACCAGCTCGGCATGCTGCGCAACAACGCCACGCTGAACGGCGTGGAGAACATCCGCAGCTGGCGCCTGGGCCTGTGGTCGGACAGCACCACGCAACTGCGCCTGGTGGGCCACGACTCGTTCGCCCACGCCGAGCACAGCGACGGCCCCGCCGGTGACGACAGCTTCTCGACCATCACCATCGACGAATACTGCGCCCAGCAGAACGTGGACAAGCTCGGCCTGATCATGCTCGACATCGAAGGCGCCGAACTGAACGTGTTCAAGGGCGCGGCGAAGCAGCTGGCCCGCCCGGCCGGCGAAGCGCCGAACCTCGTGTTCGAGGTGCACCGCCACTACGTGGACTGGAGCGCCGGCCTGCAGAACGCCGAGATCATCCGCATGCTCACCGGCTTCGGCTACCACGTCTACGCCGTGCGCGACTTCAACTCGAACGTGAACATGGAAGGCCGCCCCGTGGAGCTGGTGCCGGTGGACCAGGTCTACCTGGAAGGCCCGGCGCACGGCTTCAACATGGTGGCCGTCAAGGACCCGGCGCTGCTGGCGGGCAAGGATTTCGCGGTGGTGCCGGGCGTGAGCCCCAAGCTGCTGTGGCACCGTGACCCGGCGCTCCACCATCCCGTCAACTGATCGCCCCCGAGGAAAGTGATGCGCTGTACGGTGATTGGCGGGGCCGGCTTTGTCGGCCGCCGCCTGGCGGACACGCTGCGGCGTGCCGGCCATGAGGTCTGGGTGCCCGCGCGCGGCGACCGCGCGCTCTTCACCCGGGACCTGGGCCATGTGTATTACTGCGCCGGCCTGACCGCCGACTTCGCGGCGCGCCCGTTCGACACCGTCACGGCGCACGTCTCGCTGCTGGCCGACGTGCTGCGCGCAAACCGCTTCGCGCATCTGGTCTACCTGTCCTCCACGCGGCTGTACGACACCTCGCAGCTCCCCGTGGGCGACGAGGCCGCCGCGCTGACGCTGCAACCCGCCAGCCCGCGCGCGCTGTACGACCTGTCGAAGGGGCTGGGCGAGAACCTCTGCCTGACCGTGGCCGCCGGCCGCGCCGCCGTGGCGCGGCTCTCGTGCGTGTTCGACTGGTCGGCCGATTCGCCCGGCTTCCTGTCCGAATGGCTGATCCGCGCGGCCACCGAGCGCGCCTTCACGCTCGACAGCGACGCAGGCTTCGTGCGCGACTACATCCACCTGGACGACGTGGTCGGCGCGCTGACCGCGATGTCCACGGGCGGCGCCAGCGGCATCTTCAACGTGGCCAGCGGCGCCAATGTGTCCAATGGCGAGCTGGCCGAGGTCTTCAACCGGCTCGGCTGGGATATCGCGCTGACCCGCGCCTCGCCCGTGCAACGGGCTGCCGTGTGCAGCACGGCGGCACTGCGCGGCCTCGGCGTGGCCCCGCGCGATGTCCGCGACGTGGTGGCCAGCCATCTGGAAGGGATCAAGCCATGGAACTGATCGGCCATACCCGCGAGTCGCTGGCCGCCTACACCTGCGCCCAGGTGGCCAACCTGGTGCCGGACGGCCGCCACGCAGCGCTGCTGCCCGTGGTGTCCCGCCACATGGACGAGGCACTGGCCCGCGTGGGCCGCTGCATCGACGCCGTGCGCATGTGGCGCCCCGGCCAGTTCAACTACCTGCACTCGTCGCAGTACTGCCAGTACCTGTATTACCTGTCGAACACGATCTGGCGCAACGAGCGCAACGGCGAGGCCTGCACCAAGCTGTTCCTGCTTAACAAGGCGCTCAACGCGATCGACCTGTTCTACGAGATCGAGATGCCCGAGGTGTTCTTCATCGGCCACTCTGTCGGCATCGTCCTGGCGAAGGCCACCTACGGCAACTACCTCGTGCTGTACCAGAACTCCACCGTGGGCAAGAACCACGGCGTGGCCCCGGTCATCGGCGACGGCGTGGTCATGTACCCCAACACCGCCATCATCGGCCGCAGCCACGTCCGCAACGGCTCGGTGATCTCCCAGGGCGTCAGCGTGCTCAACCGCGAAACCCCGGGCGACTGCCTGGTCTACGCTGGCGAAGCGGGTGACCTGATCTGCAAGCCGGCCTACGAACGGGCGGCGGCGGAGTATTTCAGGGTGTGACGGGATAACAGACGACGAAAGACGACAAAAAGGCCATGTCGCGGGAGCGCGACGTGGCCTTTTTGTCGTTCCCAACCCACGCGCCAACCGCTACGCGGGCCGGAAAGCCGTCGTCAAACCGGCATATTCATCATTTCCTGGTACGCCGCGGCCAGGCGGTTACGCACCTGGACGGCCGTCTGGAACGACACGTTGGCTTTCTGCATGTCGATCATCACGTCGTTCAGGGCCACGCCGGGCTTGCCGAGTTCGAAGGCTTCGGCCTGGCCGTAGGCGCGGTCCTGCACGGCGTTCAGGCGTTGCAGGGAGCGCTGCAGCTCGCCCGCGAAGCCTTCGGTGGAAGCCGCCGGGGCCTGGTTGGTGCTGCCGCCGCCAGCCACCTGCGCCAGGCCGCGCAGTTGCTGGAGCATGCCTTCAATCGAGGAAATCGTCATGACGCGTCCGGTTCTGTGAGAGGGTTTCCCGAACCACGCGCCTGATACATCACACGCAGTCCGTTTTCAGTGCTCGCACTGTACCCACCCGCGCCACCAGCCCAAAGGATGAATTCGGCGGGAAAACCTCGCCTATTCAGCCAATTGTCCATCAGCCTTCTGGCCGATCATCGCTACCGTGCCGGATCTGGCGGATCCAAGCGTATCGACGCACCGCCCCGGCCTGTTATCAACCAGCGGGGAGTGCGCGTGTTTTTTCAGCAGCGTAATGTGAGCCAAGCCGAAATGATTAACGGCAGCCAAGGCGAAAGTGGCAAGGGCAGGACTAACCCTGCCGCGCCGGAGTCGCGCGCATGAACGCGGCAGCTACCCTGCCGAACGGTGCGGCACTGGTCGACAAGCTCAAGGCCAATCCGCGCCTGCCCCTGATGCTGGGCGGGGCGGCACTGGTCGCGGCCATCGCCGTAGGCGTGATGTGGTCACGCACGCCGGACTACAAGGTGCTGTACAGCAACCTGTCCGAGCGCGACGGCGGCGCCGTGGTGGCCTCCCTCCAGCAGATGAACGTGCCGTACAAGTTCGCCGAAGGCGGCGGCGCGCTGATGGTGCCGGCTGACAAGGTGCACGAAATGCGCCTCAAGCTCGCCAGCCAGGGCCTGCCGAAGAGCGGCAACACCGGCATGGAGCTGATGGACAACCAGAAGTTCGGCATCAGCCAGTTTGCCGAGCAGGTCAACTACCAGCGCGGCCTGGAAGGCGAACTCGCCCGCTCGATCGAGTCGATCGGCGCCGTGCAGTCGGCCCGCGTGCACCTGGCCATCCCCAAGCCCACCCTGTTCGTGCGCGAGCGCCAGAAGCCCACCGCGTCGATCGTGCTGCAGCTCTACCCGGGCCGCGCCGTCGATGAAGGCCAGGTCGCCGCCATCAGCCACCTGGTCTCGTCCAGCGTGCCCGAACTCACGCCGAAGTCGATCTCCATCGTCGACCAGCACGGCAACCTGCTCTCCGGCACCAACGACCGCTCGCTGGACGCCAGCCAGCTCAAGTTCGTGCAGCAGGTGGAACAGAACTACGTGAAGCGCGTGGAAGCCATCCTCGCGCCGATCCTCGGCAAGGACAACGTCCACGCCCAGGTCACCGCCGACGTGGACTTCTCGTCCGTCGAGCACACCGACGAAAGCTACAAGCCGAACCAGGACCCGACCAAGGCGGTCATCCGCAGCCAGCAGACCAGCGAGTCGAGCACGCAGGGTGCCTCCCCCGTGGGCGGCGTGCCGGGCGCGCTGTCGAACCAGCCGCCGGCCGCCGCCGTGGCGCCGGTGACCACGCCGCAGCCGCCGCGCCAGCCGGGCCAGCCTAATCCGCCGGCCCAGGCCAACGCGAACCAGACCACGCAGACCGCCGAGAAGACCGGCCCGAGCACCAGCCGCCGCGACGCCACCACCAACTACGAGGTGGACCGCGTGGTGCGCCACGTGCAGCAGGCTCCGGGCGGCGTGAAGCGCCTGTCGGTGGCCGTGGTCGTGAACTACCGCCAGAAGCTCGATGCCAAGGGCAAGCCGGTGACCGAGGCGCTCTCCGCCAAGGAACTGGCCCAGATCGAGAACCTGACCAAGGAAGCAATGGGCTACTCGGCCGACCGTGGCGACTCGTTGAACGTGGTCAACAGCCCGTTCACCGACAACGCGGAGAAGGAACCCGAGCTGCCGCTGTGGAAGCAACCGCAGATGATCGACCTGGCCAAAACCGGCGTCGGCTACCTGCTGCTGGCCATCCTGGCAATGTTCCTGTGGTTCAAGGTGGCGCGTCCGGTGCTGCGCAAGTACACCGCCCCGCCGCTGCCCGCGCCCTCCGAGACGACGGAAGCCGCCGAGGCCGTGCTCCTGCCGCCGGAAGAAGCCCAGAATCCGGAAGTCCTGCGCCTGGCCGCGAAGTACGAAAGCGATCTCGCCCTGGTGCGCGACGCCGCGCAACGCGACCCGCGCCTGGTCGCCAGCGTAATCAAGAATTGGATGGCCCATGACGAACGCCAGTAAGGGAATGCCCGAAAAGGGCCTGCAGAAGAGCGCCATCCTGATGATGGCGATTGGCGAGGACGCTGCCGCCGAGGTGTTCAAGCACCTGTCGCCCCGTGAAGTGCAGGGGCTGGGCTCGGCGATGGCCAGCCTGTCGTCGGTAACGCGCGAGGAAATGGCCGAGGTGCTGGCCGAGTTCCGCGGCGAGACCGAGCAGTACCTGGCACTGAACGTGGACTCCAGCTCGTTCATCAAGAGCGTGCTGAACAAGGCGCTGGGCGAGGAACGCGCGCTGTCCGTGATCGAGGACATCCTGGAATCGCGCGATCCGGGCGGCGGCATCGACTCCCTGAACTGGATGGACGCCACCTCGGTGGCCGAGCTGATCAAGGACGAGCACCCGCAGATCATCGCCACCATCCTGATCCACCTGGACCGCCAGAAGTCGTCCGAAGTGCTGGGCTTCTTCACGGACCGCCTGCGCAACGACGTGATCCTGCGTATTGCCACCTTCGGCGGCGTACAGCCGGGCGCGCTGCAGGAGCTGACCGACGTGCTGACCAAGCTGCTGGCCGGCCAGAGCCTGAAGCGCAGCCGCATGGGCGGCGTGCGCACGGCGGCCGAGATCATCAACCTGATGAGCACGGCCCACGAGGAAGCGGTCATCGATGGCGTGCGCACGCACGACAGCGACCTGGCCCAGAAGATCATCGACGAGATGTTCCTGTTCGAGAACCTGCTGGAAGTGGACGACCGCGGCATCCAGCGCGTGCTCAAGGAAGTGGCTACCGAATCGCTCATCGTGGCGCTCAAGGGCGCCCAGCAGGAACTGCGCGACAAGTTCATCCGCAACATGTCCACCCGTGCGGGCGAGATGCTGCGCGAAGACCTGGAAGCGCTGGGACCGGTGCGTGTGTCGCAGGTGGAGGCCGAGCAGAAGGCCATCCTGCAGGTGGTGAGGCGCCTGGCGGAATCGGGCGAAATCCAGATTGGCGGAGGAGACGATGCCTACGTTTGAGCGCGGCTTTGCCGCCAGCCGCGGGCCCGCCCGCGGCGACACCGGCACCAGCATCGGCAGTGGCGCCGGTGCCAGCGACCCGTTCGACAATTTCAGCGCGTTCGAGCCGCCCAGCCCGGTGCGCGTCCGCTCACGCGGAGACGCCTGGCAGCGCTGGCAGATGGTGTCGCTGGACCCGCGCGACGCGCTGAAGAAGGCGCTCGAGTCCGTCCAGCTGCCCGCCGAGCCGCCGCCCCCGCCGTCCATCGACTTCGAAGCCCTGCATGCGATGCGCGAAGGCGCGCGCAAGGAAGGCTATGCCCAGGGCTACACCCAGGGCCAGACCCAGGGTTATGGCGACGGCCACCGCGAAGGCTATGCGCGCGGCCTGGAATCGGCCCGCAATGAAGCGGCCCGGCTGCAGGAGCTGGCTGGCAACTTCCGCGACGCGCTGGGCCGCGTGGATACCGAGATTGCCGACGCACTGGTCGGACTGGCGCTCGATGTGGCGCGCCAGCTGGTCCGCAAGACCATGGAGACCGATCCCGCCGCGCTGCTGCCCGCCGCGCGCGAGCTGCTGGCGGCCGAGCCGCCGCTCTCCGGCTCGCCCTGCCTGCTGCTGAACCCCGAAGACGTGACGCTGGTGGAAACCCACCTCGCCGGCGAACTGGAAGGCGCCGGCTGGACCGTGCGCGCCGACGCCACCGTAGCGCGCGGCGGCTGCATCGCCAGCGCCGCGAGCGGCGAACTCGACGCCAGCCTGGCCACCCGCTGGAGCCGTGTGATCAAGGCCCTGGGCCGCAACGACCCGTGGGAGCCCCCGCATGCATGACGCCCAGCCCGCCGCGCCGGCCCAGCCGCTGCCCCCGTCGGCAGCCGCTGAGGTCGCTACCGCCGCGCTGCACACCGCGCGCTGGCGCGACGCGCTGACCAGCGCCTCGGCAGGCATTGCCGAGGTCGATAGCAAGCGCGCCTGTGGCCGCCTGACGCGCGCCGCCGGGCTCGTATTAGAAGCCGTGGGCCTGCGCATGCCGGTGGGCAGCGACTGCCTGATCGAACTGCCGGGCACGCAGCACGCCCATGGCGGCCCGCGCACGGCCGAGGCCGAAGTGGTCGGCTTTGGCGCCGACCGCCTCTACCTGATGCCGCAATCGGACGTCGCCGGCCTGGTGCCGGGCGCCCGTGTCTATCCGCTCGAACCGTCGCCGCAGCCGTCCGGCATGGCTTCCCCGCGCGAACCCGGCTCGAAGCGCCTGCCGGTGGGCCACGGCCTGCTGGGCCGCGTGCTCGACGCCGCCGGCCGGCCGCTCGACGGGCTCGGCCCGATCAGCGCCGCCACCGAAGTGCCGCTGGCCGGCCAGCAGATCAACCCGCTGATGCGCGCTCCGATCGACACCGTGCTGGACACGGGCGTGCGCGCCATCAACGGCATGCTGACCGTGGGCCGGGGCCAGCGCATGGGCCTGTTCGCCGGTTCCGGCGTGGGCAAGTCCGTGCTGCTGGGCATGATGGCCCGCTACACCAGCGCTGACGTGATCGTGGTGGGCCTGATCGGGGAACGCGGCCGCGAAGTGAAGGACTTCATCGAGAACATCCTGGGCGAAGAAGGCCGCAAGCGCTCGGTGGTGGTGGCCGCGCCGGCCGATACCTCGCCGCTGCTGCGCATGCAGGGTGCCGCCTACGCCACCCGCCTGGCCGAATACTTCCGCGACCAGGGCCAGCACGTGCTGCTGATCATGGACTCGCTCACCCGCTACGCGATGGCCCAGCGCGAGATCGCCCTGGCCATCGGCGAGCCGCCGGCCACCAAGGGCTACCCGCCTTCGGTGTTCGCCAAGCTGCCCACGCTGGTGGAGCGCACCGGCAACGGCCCCGAGGGCGGCGGCTCCATCACCGCCTTCTACACCGTGCTGACCGAGGGCGACGACCAGCAGGACCCCATCGCCGATTCCGCCCGCGCGATTCTGGACGGCCACATCGTGCTGTCCCGGAGCCTGGCCGAGAGCGGCCACTATCCGGCCATCGACGTGGAAGCCTCCATCAGCCGCGCCATGACCGCGCTGATCGAGCCGCCGCAGTTCGCCTCCGTGCGGCGCTTCAAGCAACTGATGTCGCGCTACCAGCGCAACCGTGACCTGATCAGCGTGGGCGCCTACGTGCCCGGCAACGATCCGGAACTGGACCTCGCAATCCGCCTGCACCCGCGCATGGAGTCGTTCCTGCAACAGGACATCCATGAGCGCGCGGACTACGAGGCTTCCATCGCCCGCCTGCACGATCTCTTCGAGAGGACGCAACATGGCTAAGCACACCCCGCTCAACACGCTGGCCGATCTGGCCCAGGACAACACGGACAAGGCCGCGCGCGAGCTGGGCCGGCTGCAGGGGCTGCGCACGCAGGCCGAGCAGCAGCTCCTGGCGCTGACCGAATACCGCCACGAGTACCGCACGCGCATGCAGGCCATCGCGGCGGAAGGCATGACCTCGGGGCGCTGGCAGGACTTCTCGCGCTTTCTCGACTCGCTCGACCACGCCATCCGCCAGCAGACCGGCGCGCTGGCCAAGGCCGAGGCCGACCTGCTGGCCGGCCGCGCCAACTGGCAGCAGCAGAAGCGCCGCCAGAACTCGTACGACACGCTGATCACCCGCGCCGAAGTGCGCGAGCAGCAGGTTTCCGCGCGGCGCGAACAGCGCGCCAATGACGAATACGCCGCCCGTATCGCCCGCCAGCCGGCGAGCGGCCAGAACTAATCTGCCAAGAAGAACATGATCGATATCAGCCAGCTCGTCGGCAACGCCGGCCTGAAGACCCCGACCTCCGGCGCGGCCGGCGACGCCCGCGCCAGCGCCGAAGCGAATGCGTTCAAGGACGCGCTGACGCGCGCCCGCGACAGCGGCCAGCCGGCCGTGCGCGTGCCCGCCAAGCCGTCCGGCAACGCCGGCAACAAGGCGGACGCCAAGGACACGGCTGCCAAGGACAAGTCGGCCGAAGCATCGACGCAGAACCAGGGCGACACCCAGACGGCACAGGCCAATACGCGCCCGGCCAAGGAGGCCGACGGGAAGATCGACGGGAAGGCCGGCAGCAAGGCCGATGCAGCCACGGACCCCGCGCAGGATGCCGCAGACGGCGAAGACAGCACCGTGGCGTCTGACGCCGCCGCCGCTGCCGCCGCGCTGGCCGCTGCCATGCTGCTGCAACCGCTGCCCCAGCAACCGGCCCCGACCGACAAGACCGCTGCCGACCCCACCGGGCTGAACAGCCTTGCTGGGCTGAATGGCCTGAATGGCCTGGGCGGTCTCAATGGCCAGAGCACGCTGACCGGCCAGGCCGCCGCGCAAGCCGCCGCCGCACAGGCCGCACAGGCCGCCGCCGCAGCTGGCGATGCCGCCGCCCCAGCCCAGACCGACCCGCTCGCGCAACTGCCGGCCACGGCCACCGCCGACGCCACCGCCACCGCCACCGCCAAGGCTTCCACGCCGAGCCCCGCCGACACGCTGGCGACCATCGCCCAGCAACGCGCCGCGCTCCAGGGCACCGCGCCGACCACCGCCGACAAGATCGCCGCCGCCACGCAGCAGGCGCCGGTTGCCGGCGCGCAAGACGCGCGCGGCCAGTCGGGCAGCCACGCGGGCGGCCACACCGGCGGCCAGTCCGGTAGCCAGCAATCGAGCCTCGGCCAGACCGCCCAGCCGGCCCTGCAAGCCACCGCCACGCCGAACGCCAACGCTCCCGCCGCCAACCCGTTCGCCGCCGCAGCGGCTGCGGCGCGTACCGGCGAAGCGGCCGATACCGGCGCCACGAACGCCAGCAGCGCCGCCACGCTGGCCTCGGCCATCGCCGCGCAGGCGGCCGTGCATGCCACGCCGGCCGCCGCCGCAGCCGCCGCGCGTCCGGCCGTCGCGCCGAACGTTGGCGACAGCCAGTGGGCGCAGGCCCTCGGCCAGCAGATGGTGCGCCTGTCCACGCAAGGCAACCAGACCGCCGAACTCGATCTCAACCCGCCCAACCTCGGTCCGCTGAAGGTGGTGCTGAACGTGGTGAACGATCAGGCGCAGGCGCAATTCGTGTCGCCGCACCAGGCCGTGCGCGCCGCCGTGGAAGCCGCGCTGCCGCACCTGCGCACGTCGATGGCGGAAGCAGGCATCCAGCTGGGCCAGGCCTCGGTCGGCTCGGACGGCTTCGCCCAGGCCGGCAACGGCGGCCAGCAGCAACCGCAACGCCAGTCCGGCGGCAGCGCATTCGGCCAGGCTACCGGCTTCGGCAAGGACACGGCGCCCGCCGTGGCCGCTACGCCTGCCCCCCGCACCCCGCGCCCGCTGGCGCGCGGCGAGGTCGATACGTTCGCCTGATGCGCCGGGCATCGGACGGCGCCTGCGGCCAGCAGGTGCCCGTCCGGAACTTCCCCGCACGCGGGGCGGTCAGTTGTGCGACGATCCTGTCTCTTCCTCGCACCCCGCCCCCGACATGTCCCCGCTCCGCCAGACCCTGCTTGCCGCCGCAACCGTCGCCGCATTCTCTGCGCCGCTCGCCCATGCCGCCGACCCGGCATTAGCCACACCATCGGCCACACCATCGGCCACACCATCAGCCACACCGCCCGCCGACAGCGGCCCCGCCTACGGCCCCGAACTCGAAGGCTTCGACTACCCCGCCCCGGTCCAGCGCTACCGCTTCACCTCCCAGGGCGAAGCCATGCAGATGGCCTTTCTCGACATCAAACCCGAGAAGCCCAACGGCCGCGCGGTGGTCCTGCTCCACGGCAAAAACTTCTGCGCCGCCACCTGGCAGGAAACCATCCATCAGCTGAGCGGCGCCGGCTACCGCGTGATCGCGCCGGACCAGATCGGCTTCTGCAAATCGACCAAGCCGGCGCGCTACCAGTACACCTTCCAGCAACTCGCCCGCAACACGCACGACCTGCTGGCATCCATCGGCGTCAGCAACGTGACGGTGATGGGGCATTCCACGGGCGGCATGCTGGCGATGCGCTACGCGCTGATGTACCCGCGCGAGACCCAGCAGCTTGTGCTGGTCAACCCGATCGGGCTTGAGGACTGGAAGGCCAAGGGCGTGCCGCCGCTGTCCGTGGACCAGTGGTACACGCGCGAGCTGGCCACCACCGCCGACCGCATCCGCAACTATGAGAAGGCCACGTACTATGCGGGCCAGTGGCGTGCCGACTACGAACCCTGGGTGCAGATGCTGGCCGGCCTCAACCGGGGTCCGGGCAAGCAGATCGTGGCGTGGAATTCGGCCCTGCTGTACGACATGATCTACACCCAGCCGGTGGTCTACGAAATGGGCGCCATCCAGGCCCCGACCCTCCTGCTGATCGGCGACAAGGACACCACCGCCATCGGCAAGGACGCCGCCCCGCCAGACGTCCAGGCCCGGCTAGGCCGCTACCCTGAACTGGCCAAAATCACGGCCAGCGCAATCCCGAACACCACGCTGGTGGAATTCCCCGAACTCGGCCACGCCCCCCAGATGCAGGACCCGGCGGCGTTTCATAAGGCGTTGCTGGAGGGGATGAAGGCGGTGGGGCGTTGAGCGCCAGGCCCGCTCAGAGGACGGCGCGAAAGCCGACGAGATTCTTGGTCGTCTGCACGAGACCCTGCCGGAGCAGCACGCTCAGGTAGTGGTCCGCTTTCATCGGCGGCTGGCGGAATCGTGCCCGCTGCCGCCGTGCCGCGGTCAGCACGACGCCGGGGTCCAGATTAAACAGGTTGTCGATGAATTCGTCGGGGTGCTGTGCCTCGATGCCGAACGGGTCCAGGGCGGTCTGGGGGAAGTCCTTCTGATTGAAGGTCACGATCACGCTGGCGTTGCAACGAATGGCTGCCGCGAGGACATGGCGATCGCCCGGGTCGGGCAGGACAAGTCCGTCGATCAGGGGCAAGTGCCCGCTCACTACCGAGTCTGGAATCGCTTCGTTCATGAGCCGGACTGTCCGGGTCAGGCGTTCCGCGCTGAGATCCGGCCGGTTCCGCAGCAGGTTGCGCTGCCATTCGTCGTGAATCTCGCGGCTCCAGCGGGCGCGGAAGCTGCCGGTCAGCGCCAGTTCCATCAGGAAGTCCCGCAACGGCGCCGGGTACAGGACACATGCGTCGTACACCGCCGTGAACGGGGAACACCTCATTCGTAGCCCATGCCCAGGTCGCGCGCTTCGCGGGCCAGTGCGTCCATGGCGGCGTCGCTGGTCTCGGCGCGGACGGCCTTGTAGGCCATCAGGTCTGCGAAGCGCACGCGCCGGTGCTTGCCGGTGCGGTGGAACGGCAGCACGCCGTCTTCGAGCAATTTCACGAGATGGGGTCGAGACACGTTGAGGATGTCCGCAGCTTCCTGCGTGGTCAGTTCGGCGTGAACCGGCACGATCTTGACGGCGTTGCCGTTGGCCAGTTCGGCGAGGATGTCGAGCAGCAAGCGTAGCGCCGAGGTAGGCAGCTCGATTTGATGCGCCTCATTGTTCTCGTCGAAGATCTGGATGCGTTGCGTTTCCACACGCGTGGCGAGAAATGCTGCAAGTGCGCGCTGGCCGCGCACGGCGGCCTGGACCTCGCCTTCCAACGGCAGGGTCGTCTTCTGAAGGGTGGGAGAGGTCATGGAAAGCTCCGGTCAGTCAAGCGAATGACCGGAGCTTAATCGAAACAAACGAAAGTCGCAATAAACGAAACGAAGTGTCTCGATGGATACCGCTCAGAACGGCAGCCCGATGTAGTACTTGCCCAGCTCCGTCAGCTGGCCATCGCCGCCGAGCAGGCTGGTGAAGTGCATGTCGTTGTTCCAGCGGCCGGTGAACCAGGCATAGCGGAACACGTCGGCGCGTTGTTCGCAGATGGCGACCATTTCCTTCATCTGCTGTTTCTGTTTCTCGATGGTGTCGATCTGGGCGCCGTCGGCGTTGCTGTGCCAGTTGGCGAACTCGGTTACCCAGAACGGCTTGTTGTATTTCATCAGCCGGTCGAGCTGGCCGCCGAGGCCGTAGTCGTACCAGTGGAAGGCCAGGTAGTCGATGCGCGGGTCGCGGTTGCCGTTGGCGGTGCGATAGGCGGCGTAGAACGCGTCCATCCAGATCACCGGGTCCTGGTAGCCGGGCATGGTGCCCCAGGTGATGGTGGGGCCCACCAGCTTCACGCCGGTGTGGGCGGCAATGGCCTCGTAGCGCGGCCAGACCGTGGCGGCCTGCGCCGGGGTCAGGTTGGCCTGATCGGTGAGGTTCGGCTCGTTCATCAGCAGCAGGTACTTCACGCGCGGATTGGCCAGCAGCCAGGCCTCGATGGCGGCGTCGTTGAAGTTGTCGTTCCAGAGCATGGGAATGAAGTCCATGCTGTAGGTGGTGGTGGCATCGGCGGGCGCCGTGCCGTTGGGCTTGGCGGCCCAGTTGTACCACCAGGACACCCCGGGGGCGAGCGCCGCGAAGTCCTGCGCGCTGACCAGGTCGTAGGCCACGCCCCGCTTGGCGCTCTTGGTCACGCCCGGCGTGCCGGGGTCCGGATTGTTCACCGGCGGCACCGGCGGAACCGGCGGATTCGCCGGCGTCAACGGCGCGCCGGCGCCAGGCGTGCCGCTGGCCGCCTCCTCGCCCCCGCCACCGCAGGCGGCCAGTGCCAGCATGCCGGCGATCAGTCCCGCGCCCAGCATGCGCCGGGCAAGTGCCATCCCGCGCCGTGGCGCGAATTGCTTGGTTTCCATCGTATTGACCCCTTCTGGTTATTCCCGTGCGCGCTATGTTTTTGTCGATTCGCGCTATCGTCCCTTGACGGAACTCGCGGATGATAACGGAAGCGCACTCGGAATCCATGCCGGTTTGCCCATTTACAACGGTGGTCACTGTCCGTTGGCAGCCCGTTGGCACCCCAATAGCGTGAACGCGCTGCACGCCCCGACGCCCGGCCACCCGGCAAGCCGCTATCATCGGCATGCCGCGCCCGCCCGGTCCCCCACCCATCATGACTTTCGACCTCTTCGACGCCCTCCCCACCGACCCCGACACCCCGCCCGCCACCGAGCCCCTGGGCCCGGGCGCCATGGTGCTGCGGGGTTTTGCGCGCGAGGTCGATACCCGCCTGCTGGCCGCCGTGGACCACGTCAGCGCGCAGGCCGCGTTCCGCCACCTGATCACCCCCGGCGGGCTGCGCATGTCCGTGGCGATGACCAACTGCGGCGAGGCGGGATGGGTCTCCGACCGCACCGGCTACCGCTACGACCCCGTCGACCCCGATTCCGGCGCGCCGTGGCCGCCCATGCCCGAGGTGTTTCGCGCGTTGGCCGAGCGCGCCGCCGCCAGCGCCGGCTACCCCGGCTTCGCGCCCGATGCCTGTCTGATCAACCGCTACCTGCCCGGCACGCGGCTCTCGCTCCATCAGGATCGCGACGAACTGGACCTGCGCGCGCCCATCGTCTCGGTCTCGCTCGGCCTGCCCGCCACCTTCCTCTGGGGCGGCCTGCGCCGCGCGGACAAGCCGGCGCGCATCCGGCTCGCCCATGGCGATGTGGTGGTGTGGGGCGGCCCGTCGCGGCTGGTCTTCCACGGCATTGCGCCGCTGGCCGATGACGATCACGCGCTCACCGGGCGCACGCGCATCAACCTGACCTTCCGCAAGACACGCTGAACCGGAAAACACAAGCGACAAATCCTCGCGCCGGGCACCAGTTCCGCCTCCGGCACGCGCCGGAGGCGTGCAGTACGATACGGCACCACGACAAATGGCTGCCGGCGCCAGACGTCAACAATCGCGCGACCGGCATCCGAAGAGACACCGCGATGCCTGCCGATTCGACCCCCGCCTCCCCCGCCGCCAAGCCAACGGCAACGGCAACGCCGACGCCGACGCCGACGCCAACGCCCACGCCCACGCCTACGCCAACGCCAACCGCCCCGCAATTTTCCGGCCGGCCGGCAGACTCCATCCGCGCCGCCCTGCTGATCGCAGCCAGCATTGCCGCAGTCTGGATCGCCGGCCAGGCCGCCGGGGCGCCGCCCGCGCTGATCTGGGCCGGCGCGCTGGTGGTCTCCACCGTGTCCTGCTGGGCCACCGGCGTGCTGCCCGAACCCACCGCCACGCTGCTGTTCTTCCTGTGCGCGGTGGTCCTCCATATCGCGCCCGCGCCGGTGGTGTTCTCCGGCTTCACGTCCACGGCCTGGTGGCTGATGTTCGGCGGCGCGGTGACCGGCGTGGCGCTGCGCGGCACGGGGCTGGCGTTGCGGCTGGCGGACATCATCTTCCACAAGCGCGTCAACACCTATCCGCAGGTGATTGCCACGGTGGCCATGAGCGCGGTGGGGCTGGCGTTCCTGATGCCGTCCACCACGGGCCGGGTGCTGCTGTTGATGCCGATCGTGCTGGCGCTGTCAGACCGTCTCGGCTTCCGGCCCGGATCGAACGGGCGCATCGGCATGGTGCTGACCGTGGCGGCGGCCAGCTACATGCCGCCCACCTCGATCCTGCCGGCCAACATCCCCAACAGCGTGCTGCTGGGCGCGGCCAACTCGCTCTATGGCATCAACCTGAGCTATGGCAGCTACCTGCTGCTGCATTTCCCGGTGCTGGGCGCGCTGAAGACCGTGGTGCTGATCTGGCTGGTCTGCAAGCTGTTCCCGGAGACGGCGGCGATGACGCCGCAGCCGCCCGCCGCACGCACGGCCATGAGCAAGCCGGAGACGCTGCTCGCGCTGCTGCTGGCGCTGGCCGTGGCCGCGTTCGCCACCGACGCCTGGCACGGCATCTCGCCCGCCTGGATCTCGCTGGCGGCGTGCATCGTCTGCCTGCTGCCCGGCATCGGGCTGGTCTCGCCCAAGGCGCTGACCGAGCAGGTGCACCTGGTGCCGCTGCTTTACGTGGCCGGGTTTCTTGGCCTGGGCGCGGTAGTCGAGCACACCGGCCTCGGCACGGCCATCAGCGCCGCACTGTTGCACTGGCTGCCGCTGGCGCCGGGCCACACCGCCGGTAACGTCGGCGCGCTGGGTGCGATGGGGGCCGTACTCGGGCTGATGTCCACGCTGCCCGCGCTCCCCGCCGTGATGACGCCGCTGGCGCGCGACCTGGCCACCGCCACCGGCCTGCCGCTGGAAACCGTGCTGATGTTGCAGGTGCCGGTGTTCTCGACGGTGTTCTTCCCCTACCAGTCGCCGCCCATCGTCATCGCCATGCAGCTGGGCGGCGTGGGCCTGCGGCACGGCACGCGGCTGTGCCTGGCGCTGGCGGCCATCACGGTGGTGGTGCTGCTGCCGCTGGATTACCTCTGGTGGCGCCTGCTGGGCTACCTGCCGTAACCAAACCCCCTGTGGGATTCGGCTGACATCGCGGCGCGCCGTTTGCCGGCAGGCGCCGCGCGGCGGCGTGCGTACCCTCCAAGTGACAGATTCCGATGCTGGCACGAGGATGGAGGCACCATGGGCGACTTTCCGGACAATCGCGGCGCGCACGCCCACCGCCTCGGCACGCTGATCGAGGAGTTCGTCGGCGCCGAGGGCATCCCCCTGCCCGGCCATGGCCAGACACTGGCGCGCTGGCGACTGTTCGCCACCATCGCCGCCGAGCGGGGCGCGGTAGCCATCAAGCTATTCGAGGCCCATGCCGATGCGCTGGCCATCCTCGCCGAAGTTGCCGATGCCACGCCGGCCCCCGACACGCGCTGGGCGATCTGGGCAGCGGAACCGCCCGATGCACGCCTGCGCGTGCGGACCACTGACTCGCCCGACCTCCGCCGCCTCGCGCAACAGGCCGGCCTGACCGCCACCGACCGCTTCACCCCCGCCCGCCTCACCGGCCGCAAGGCCTGGTGTTCCGGCGCCGGCGAGGTCTCGCACGCGCTCGTCACGGGCTGGCTGGATCAGGCGGAGCCCGGCGCGCAGCGGCTGGCCGTCGTCGACATGGCCAGCCCCGGCATCCGCGTCACGCGCGAGGGCTGGCACGCCGTGGGCATGGCCGCCACCGATAGTGGCGATGTCCTGTTCGACGATTGCCCCGCGCTGCTGCTGACCGCGCCGGACGCTTACCTGCGCCGCCCCGGCTTCTGGCATGGCGGGGCCGGTATCGCAGCCTGCTGGCATGGCGCGGCGCTGCCACTGGCCAACGCCGTGGCCCACGCCGTGCGCGCAGCGCTGAAGAAGCGGGACGACCCCCACGCCGCCGCCCACCTCGCCGCCATCGACGGCGACCTGCACGCCAGCGCCGCGCTGCTGCGCGAGACCGCGCGATGGATCGATGACCATCCCACCGAAGATGCTTTCGTGCCGGCCATGCGCGCCCGCACCGTGATCGAGGCCGCCGTGCTGCGCGTGATCCAGCACGCCGGCAACACACTGGGCGCCGGCCCGCTGTGCCGCAACCCGACGCTGGCCGCGCTGTACGCCGACCTGCCCGTGCTGCTGCGCCAGAGCCATGCCGAACGTGACCTCGCCGCGCTGGGCCAGCGGCTGGCGCAGGGCGATAGCGATGTGGGGACGCTATGACCGCTACCGCCACGGACTTCCACGCCATGTTCGAGAACCCCGACCCGTGGGGCCTGGAGTCGCTCTGGTACGAGGCGCGCAAGCGCGACGTGGTGCTCGCCGCGCTGCCCGAGGCGCGCTACGGCACAGCATTCGAGGCCGGCTGCGCCACCGGCATGCTGACCGAGCGCCTCGCCGCGCGCTGCGACCACCTGCTCGCCGTGGATCTCGTGCCCCGCGCCGTGGGCTGCGCGCGCGAGCGCATGGCGCGATACGGGCACGTGAAGGTGGCCACCGCCAACCTGCCGACGGAATGGCCGGATGGAACCGAGGGCCCCTTCGACTTGATCGTGCTCAGCGAGATCGGCTACTTCTTCGACCCCGACGCCTGGCGCGAAACCGCGCAGCGCGCGGCCGGCGCGCTGACCGAGGCAGGCGTAATCCTGGCCTGCCACTGGCTGCGGCCGTTTGCCGGGCGCACGCAGCCCACGCGGCAAGTGCACGCGGCCATCGCGCGGCAACCGGGCCTGTATCGCCATGTGCGGCATCTGGAGCCGGACTTCCTGCTCGAAGTCTGGTCGCGCAACGCGCGGCCGCTCCGCCAGCGGGAGCCAGCATGATCGGCGTAGTCGTGCCCGTTCACAATGAAGAAGACCATCTGGAGGCGTGCCTGCGGGCGCTGGCCATGGCGGCCACCCATCCGGCGCTCGGTGGCGAAGCGGTGCGCGTGGTGATCGTGCTCGACGCCTGCGACGACGGCTCGGCCGCCATCGCCCAACGCCACGCGCCGGAGCGCATCACCTGCCTGACGATTGCCGCACGCAACGTGGGCGAGGCGCGCCGCGCCGGCGCCCAGCACCTGCTGGCCCAGCAGGCGCGCTGGCTGGCATTTACCGATGCCGACAGCCGCGTGGCGCCGGACTGGCTGGTGGCGCAGCTCGCGCTACGCGCCGATGCGGTCTGCGGACTGGTGACGGTGGAGGACTGGAGCCCCCAGCCGCCGCACGTGGCCACGCGGTTTGCCGCGCGCTACCGGCGCGAGGAGGGGCACCGGCATGTCCACGGCGCCAACCTGGGGGTGTGCTCGCATGCCTATCGGCGCGCGGGCGGATTTCTGCCGCATCCGGTCAGCGAAGACGTGGCGTTGATCGAGGCGCTGCAGGCCATCAACGCCCATATTGCCTGGAGCACGCTGCCGCAGGTGACTACCAGTGCGCGGGCGCGTGGCAGGCTGGCCGGCGGCTTTGCCGATCACCTCTCGATGCTGGCCACGCTGCACGAGGGCGAAACGCGTTGCCCTGAGTGAGTCGTGCCTTACCACTCGAACTTCTGGATTTCCGCTTCCCCGATCGCGCGGTCCTGCACGACGAGATCGAGGTCATACGCCCCGAGCAGCGCCAGCAACTGCCCCGCGCTGATGGTCTCGGGGTTCAGCTCCATATGCGAAATGCGGCTTTGACTGATGTCGAGCCGGGCGGCCGCTTCCGCCTGGGTCAGGCCGGCAACCTTGCGTGCGCCTTGCAACACCTGTCCAAGCTGATCAGGGGTGGAAATCATGACTCTCAGCATCGCGGTCATCCAGGAAAAGTTAAAAATCTATCAATTCTGACCATTGATTGACAAAAACTCCTAGCGCAACATCAAGCGGCTACGCATGCCATAGGTAAGTGCCCGCTTCGCCGAATGTAATGTTGTCAAAATAAAACGCTCGCCCCGCCGCGGCGCGGTGGCAATCCCTACAAACGGAGGGAGGCGCCTCCCGCCCGGCAGGCGGCCGCGGCGTGGAACGAAGCTTGCGGCGATGTGGGAATTCCTGTTCGAAGACGGAGACACCCATGGACCCGATCGAGACCCCCATCGACCGCCTGGACGACGCCGAACGCGCGCCCGCCACCCTCACCGGCAAGCGCCGGCTGGCGGTGGTCACCGGTGCCTCCACGGGCATTGGCTATCACCTGGCGCAGTGCTGCGCGGACCACGGCATGGACCTGATCATCGCGGCGGACGAGCCACAGATCGAGGCGGCGGCGCAGACGCTGCGTACCGAAGGCACCACCATCGAGGCCATCCAGGCCGACCTCTCCACCCCCGCCGGCGTGGACCATCTGCTGGCCGCCACGCGCGGCCGTCAGGTGGACGTGCTGTGCGCCAACGCCGGGCGCGGGCTGGGCCGCGCCTTCCTGGACTCGTTTTCGTACGCCTTGCGCCACGAACTGCGCGATACCCGCGTCACCGTGACCTGCCTGATGCCGGGCGCCACGGAAACCGAATTCTTCGACCGCGCCGACATGCTCGACACCCGCATCGCCCAGGAGAAGAAGGACGATCCGGCCGAGGTGGCACGCATCGGCTTCGAGGCCATGATGCGCGGCGATGGGGACGTGATTACCGGCTGGCAGAACAAGCTGCGCGCGGCCATCGCCATGGTCACGCCGTCCGACGTGCTGGCGGAACAGCACCGCAAGATGGCCGAGCCGATGAGCGGCGACGCAGCGGTGCCCAGCGTGGAGAACGAGCCGCGCAGTGGAAGAGAAATCGGTATGCGGGACTAGCGTCGCCGCGCGGCGATGACCAGCGCGATCCCGCCGAGGATGGCCACCGCGCTGACCGCCAGCCGCGCGGTCATCGGCTCGCCCAGCCAGGCGATGCCGCCCAGCGCGGCCAGCACCGGCACACTCAACTGCACCGTGGCCGCCGTGGTGGACGCAAGCCCGCGCAGCGCGGCGTACCAGATCACATAGCCGATGCCGGACGTCACGGCGCCCGAGGCCGCCGCCAGCGCCACCCCGTGCCAGTCGACCGAAAGCTGGGAGACCGTCCCCACGCTCACCACGCTCACCGCCAGCGCCAGTGGCACCCCGCGCACGAAGTTGCCAGTGGTGGCGGCCAGCGCGTCGGGCGCGCCCCGGCCCCGCAACGAATAGACGCCCCAGCCGATGCCGGCGACGGCCATCAGCAGCGTCGCCCCGGGCGGCGGGGCCTGCAAACCCGGCAGCACCAGCCAGACCAGCCCCGCCAGCGCCAGCACAATGCCGAGCCATTGCACCGCGCGCAGGCGGTCGCCGCGCCGCAGGCCGTCACCGATCATGGTCGCCTGCACGCAGGCAAACAGCACCAGCGCCCCGGTGCCGGCGGCCAGCCGCAGGTAGGCGAACGAAAAACCGCATGCGTAGACCAGCAGCGCCACCGCACCGATCCAGTCGCCCCCCATCTGCCCATGCCCCCGGCCCGGCGCGCCGCGCAGGGCGCGCAGGTGCAGGATTACCCCCAGCACCAGGGCGGCCGAGGCTACTCGCACCAGCGTGAACGTGGCCGCGTCGATGCCGGTGCCCTTCAGCGCCGCCCGCGCCAGCAGCGAATTGGCCGCGAAGGCGACCATCGCCAGCGCGGTCAGGGCCGCCGTGGTAGCCGCCGTGGTAGCCGCCGTGGCGGGAGGCCCCGGATGGGCGGTCGGCGGCCTGGAAGGAGGGGTGGACGGGGGCCGGGCCATCATCGATTTGTCATTTGGGGGAAGGGGGCCGATGAACCATACTGGGGCCATGATGCGCCCATACAGGTGTCCCTGTCGGCGCCCCCACCAGCCAGATCCAGGAGATCACCATGCTCAGGGACAGCCATGCTTTCAGCGGATTCTCGGTCAACGACCTCGCCATGGCCAAGGACTTCTACGCCAACACGCTCGGCCTTGTGGTCACGGAGGAGCACGGCATGCTCGCGCTCAACCTGGCGGGCGGCAACCACGTGCTGCTCTATCCCAAGCCCAACCACGCGCCAGCCACGTTCACGGTGCTGAACTTCCCGGTGGAGAGCGTCGAGAAGGCCGTGGACAGCCTCTCGCACCACGGCGTGCGCTTCGAAATGTATGACGAACCCGACCTGAAGACCGACGCGCGCGGCATCTGCCGGGGCGAAGGCGGCCCTACCATCGCGTGGTTCCGAGACCCGGCCGGCAACATCCTCTCGATACTGGAGGCGCAGTAGCCTGCACAGGTCTCCGGCGTTGCGGGATCGGTGTGCGTGCCAATACACTAGTGCCTCCAACCCACACCCCAACGGCGTGCTGCCTGGCAGGCGCCGTGACGACAGCAACGGTGGAGACACATGACAGTTCGAAGAAAGACGCCCGACGCGCTGCGCAGCGCGCGCTGGTTTGCCCCCGATGACCTGCGCTCCTCGGGCCATCGCTCGCGCATCATGCAGATGGGCTACGCGCCCGACGAATGGATGGGCAAGCCGCTCATCGCCATCCTGAACACCTGGTCGGACATCAACCCCTGCCACGCCCACTTCCGCCAGCGCGTGGAAGACGTCAAGCGCGGCATCCTGCAGGCCGGCGGCTTCCCGGTGGAGCTGCCCGCCATCTCGCTCTCGGAAAGCTCGGTCAAGCCGACCACCATGCTCTACCGCAACCTGCTCGCCATCGAGGCGGAGGAGCTGATCCGCTCGCATCCGGTGGATGGGGCGGTGCTGATGGGCGGCTGCGACAAGACCACGCCGGGCCTGCTGCTGGGCGCCACCAGCGCCGGCGTGCCCGCCATCTACGTGCCGGCCGGGCCGATGCTGCGCGGCAACTACAAGGGCAACGTGCTTGGCTCCGGCTCGGACGCCTGGAAGTATTGGGACGAGCGCCGCGCCGGCAACCTGAGCCAGGCCGAGTGGATCGGCATCGAGGGCGGCATCGCGCGCAGCCACGGCACCTGCATGACGATGGGCACCGCCAGCACCATGACCGCCATCGCCGAGACGCTGGGCATGAGCCTGCCCGGCGCGTCGTCGATCCCGGCGGCGGATGCCAACCATATCCGCATGGCCTCCGAGTCGGGCCGGCGCATCGTCGAGATGGTCTGGGAAGACCTCACGCCGGCGCGCATCCAGACCCGGGCGGCATTCCTGAACGCCATCGTCGTGGCCATGGCGATGGGCTGCTCCACCAACGCCATCATCCACGTGATTGCGATGGCGCGCCGCGCCGGCCATGACATCGGGCTGGACGACTTCGACGCCGCCAGCCGGCATGTGCCGGTCATCGCCAACATCCGGCCCAGCGGCGACAAGTACCTGATGGAAGACTTCTATTACGCGGGCGGCCTGCCGGCGCTGATGAGCCGCATCCGGGACAAGCTCGACCTGACCACGCTGACCGTGACCGGCCGCACGCTGGGCGAGAACATCGCCGGGGCCGAAGTGCACAACGACGATGTGATCCGCACGCCCGAAAACGCCCTGTACCGGGAAGGCGCGCTGGCGGTGCTGCGCGGCAATATCGCGCCGGACGGCTGCGTGATCAAGCCCAGCGCCTGCGACCCGCGCTACTTCCGCCACACCGGCCCGGCGCTGGTGTTCGACGATTACCCGTCGATGAAGGCCGCCGTGGAGGACGAGAGCCTCGACGTGACCGCCGACCACATCCTGATCCTGCGCAACGCCGGCCCGCAGGGCGGCCCCGGCATGCCGGAATGGGGCATGCTGCCGATCCCGAAGAAGCTGGTGAAGCAGGGCGTGCGCGACATGCTGCGCATGTCCGACGCGCGCATGAGCGGCACCAGCTATGGCGCCTGCATCCTCCATGTATCGCCCGAGGCGTACATCGGCGGGCCGTTCGCGCTGGTGCGCACGGGCGACCTGATCTCGGTGGACATCGACCGGCGCAGCATCCACCTGGAGGTGTCCGACGAGGAACTGGCGCGCCGCCGCGCCGCCTGGACCCCGCCGCCGCCCCGCTATGCGCGCGGCTACGGCTTCATGTTCTCCCGGCACATCCGCCAGGCCAACGACGGCTGCGACTTCGACTTCCTCCAGACCGATTTCGGCGACCCGGTGGGCGAGCCGAGCATCTACTGACCGCAAGCCTTCCGCAAGCATCGTCCCCGATAATGGCGGGCGCGCCGCCCCCGGCCGCCCTCCACCCCCGCTACCCTCCCAGACAGGACCAATTCCGCATGAAACCCCGCCTTCTGCAGCACGGCCGCCTGCCCGAGCACACCGAAGCCCGCCTGGCCGAATCCTTCGATGTGCACCCGCTCTGGGCCGAGACCGACCCCGCCGGCTACCTGGCCGCACACGGCGCCGAGTTCGTGGCGATGACCGCCCGGGCCGCCACCGGCGTGGACGCCAAGATGCTGGCCGCGCTGCCAAACCTGCGCGTGATCTCCAGCTTCGGCGTGGGGCTGGACAAGCTCGACCTGGACACCGCCCGCGCGCGCGGCATCGCGGTGGGCTACACGCCGGACGTGCTCAATGACTGCGTGGCCGACACGGCGTTCGCCCTGCTGATGGACGCGGCGCGCCAGGTCAGCGCGGCGGACCGCTACGTGCGGCGCGGCGCGTGGCCCAAGGCCCCGTATCCGCTCACCACGCGCGTCAGCGGCAAGCGGCTGGGCATCGTCGGCATGGGGCGGATCGGGCGCGTGATCGCCAAGCGCTCGTCGGGCTTCGACATGGAAGTGCGCTACTTCGGCCGCAAGCCGCAGGACGGCGTGGCCTATGGCTTCGAGCCGTCCGTGGAGGCGCTGGCGCGCTGGGCGGACTTCCTGGTCGTGGCCACCTCGGGCGGGCCGGAAACACGCCACCTGATCTCGGCCGGCGTGCTGGAAGCGCTCGGGCCGCAGGGCTACCTGATCAATATCGCGCGCGGCACCGTGGTGGACGAGGCCGCGCTGGTCGACGCCCTGACCCACAAGCGCGTCGCCGGCGCCGGGCTGGACGTCTTCGAGAACGAACCGCACGTGCCCGAGGCGCTGTTCGGGCTGGACAACGTGGTGCTCCTGCCCCACGTGGCCAGCGGCACCCACGAGACCCGTGCAGCCATGGCCAACCTGGTGTTCGAGAACCTGGAGGCCTTCTTCGCCTCCGGCGCGGTGGTGAAATCGGCGCTTTGAGCCGCCGTGGATCGCCCCGTTACCCCGTGTAGCCGGGGCGACACAGAGGCGAAATACTGGCGCGGCACCCCGGGGCTACACTGGGCGTTCCAGCCTTTAACGGAGCGTGCGATGCCCGAATCGCCTCCCTCGCCTCCCTCGCCAACCTCCGCCACGCGCCGGCGCCATCTGCTGGCGCTGGGCCTCGGCGGCGCCAGCCTGACCGCGCTGGCCCGCTTGGCACCAGCCGCCGAACCCGCGCCGGCCGCCGCAGCTGCAGCCACCACCCCCCTCCCCCTGACCGCCCAGACCACCGAGGGTCCGTACTACTTCGATGCCGGCAAGGTCCGGCAGGACATCACCGAAGGCCAGCCCGGCGTGCCGCTCGAGGTGCGCTTCACCGTGGTGGACGTACAGGGCCGCCCCCTCGCCGGCCAGCGCGTGGATCTCTGGCATTGCAACGCGGCCGGCGTTTACTCGGGCTATGACGGGCAGCACGACGGGCAGCGCGACGATAGGGGCCAGCGCATTAGCACGCGCGGCCAGACCTTCCTGCGCGGCAGCCAGCCGGTGGGCGCCGATGGCGTGGCCATGTTCCGCACGATCTATCCCGGCTGGTACGCCGGGCGCGCTACCCATCTGCATATGAAGGTGCTCGACCCGGCCGGCCGGGCACACCTGACCACGCAGTGTTTCCTGCCCGATGCGCTCAACGAGTATCTGTACACCCAGCTGCCGGCCTACCGGCGCAGGCAGGTGCGCGGCACGCTGAACAGCAACGACGGCATCGCCCTGATGGCGGGCGAGACCGTGCTCGGCGCCGTGCGCGAGGCGCGCCACGGCTACGTGGCCACGCTGACGCTGGTGGTGAACCCCGCCGGCACCGCCCCGCGCGAGGGGTTTCCCGACCATCCGCCCCCGGACCGCCCGCCGCTCTCCGGCAATGGCCAACGCCCGCCGCCGCCCCCGGGCCAGGGCGAGCAGGCCGCCCCGGCTGCCGGCAGCGCCCGCGCCGCCGCGCTGATTCCGGGCGTGCGGCTGTAGGCCGCCCCCTGGCCACCCGCCATGCGCCCAAGGTCTCCATCAATGCCCGCCATGGAAAAAATGCAAAATCCACGGCAATGGCCAGACATGACCCGTAATTGTTAGTTATGCTCCCCAAGGGCGGGCCGGGCCTGCCGATCAGCCGGGCGTTGACGATCCGGTACGTCATGGGGGGCGGCGCATCCTTGGGAGCGCCGCGTTCGGCGCGGTTCTCCAGAGGGGATGTTCTCCGATGCAGCGCAGCTGGTTTCTCGCGTTGACGATAGCCCTGGCCACCCTGGCCACGCTGTTCCCGGTGGGAATCGGCGTGTTCATGGCGCAGCTGGAGGCCAATCGGCGCGAGGCCGACCAACTCGCGGTGTTCGCCGACGCGGCGCTGCGGCGCGGCGAGGCGGTCATGACGCAGGCCATCAGCGCCATCCAGGACATGGAGCAGCTGCGCGACGAGCCCTGCTCCCCGTCAAACCTCGTCGAACTCCGGCGTATCACCTACAGCTATCGCTTTCTCCAGGACGCCGGCGTCTATGGCCGTGGCCGCCGCCTGTGCTCGGCGCTGCTGGGCCCGGTGCAGGCGCGTACCCTGCCGCTGCCGCCGCCTGACTGGCGCACGCCCGATGGCTACGACTTCTGGTTCGACCTCGCCAACCCCTTCAGCGCGCCGCGCCGGACCATCCTGATGGGCCGCAACGGCAACCACGTGTCGATTGATCCGCAGGTATTCGTCGATGTGGTGGACCGCGACACGCGCATGCTGGCCGTGGTGCATACCGATGCCGGCCGCATCTTCGCCACCACGCAGGGCGCCAATCTCGCCCGGTTGCAGCGCGCCTACGCCGACCATGCCTATGGCCCCGGCGGCGCGGCCCAGCATGAGGACGATGCCGCCGTGGTGCTGCGCAAGTCACGCACGATGCCCTTCGCGGTGGTGGTGCTGGCCCCGCGCGCGGCCCTGCTGACCAACTGGCGCGCGCTGCTGGTGGGCGGGCTGATCGTCGGGCTGGCCGCCGGGGTGCCATTCGGCATCCTGGTCTGGCGGCGCGCCACGCGGCGCTTCAGCCTGGAGGGCGAGTTGCGCGGCGCGGTACGGCGCCACGAGATGGCGGTGCACTACCAGCCCATCGTCGCGCTCTCCGACAACCACTGCGTGGGCGTGGAAGCGCTCGTGCGCTGGCGCCGCAATGGCCGGCTGGTGCGTCCCAACCTGTTTATCCCGATGGCCGAGAACGCCGGGCTGATCCAGCAGATCACCGATCAGGTGCTGGAGATCGTGCTGACTGAGCTGGGTACGCTGCTGCGGCGGCATCCGTCGTTCTATGTCTCGATCAACGTGGGCGCGGAGGACCTGAAGAGCCGGCGCTTCCTGACCGTACTCAATGCGCGGCTGCGGGACTCCGGCATCGCGCCGGCGCAGATCCGCATCGAGGCCACTGAACGCGGCTTCCTGGAGCCGGACGTGGCGCGCGACACCATCCAGGCCTTCCGGGACGCCGGCCATCCGGTCTATATCGACGACTTCGGCACGGGGTATTCGAGCCTCTCCTACCTGGAGAGCTTCAAGGTGGATGCGCTCAAGATCGACAAGTCGTTCGTGGATACGATGGGGCAGGAAGCGGCCACCAGCACCGTGGCGCCGCATATCATCGCCATGGCACGCTCGCTCGGGCTGGCAGTGGTGGCCGAAGGCATCGAGGACAGCGCCCAGGCCGACTACCTGCGCGAGCAGGGCGTGGACTACGGCCAGGGCTGGCTGTTCGGGCGGCCCCTGCCGGCCGCGGAACTGGCCCAGTTCCTGACCAAGAACGCCGCGCCGGCGCCGGCCTCGGCCCCGGCGTGATGCAAGCATCGCAAACCCACTCACCCCATCGATAAAAAAAGGAGGTCCGATGTCCCTGCCCACCCTGTTCCTGACCGCCGCCGGCGTTGGCCTGGCGGTGGCCGCCCCGGTCGGCCCGATGGGCATGCTCTGTATTCGCCGCACGCTCGCCGAAGGGCCCCGCGCCGGGCTGGCGATCGGGCTCGGCATTGCCTGCGGCGACGCGGTCTACGGGCTGGTGGCGGCGCTGGGGCTGGTCGGCATCTCGCAGTTCATGCTGGCCTATGACAAGCCGCTGCATCTGGCCGCGGGGCTGTTCCTGGTCTACCTGGGCCTGCGCACGTTCTTCCACACCCCGACCGAAACCGTGGCCACGCTGCGCGGCAACGGCTCGCGCCGCCGGGCCTTCGCCAGCGCCCTGCTGCTGACGCTGACCAACCCGCAGACCATCATCATGTTCGCCGCGCTGTTCGCCACGCTGGCGCCGCGCGGGCCGTTCTCGACCCCCATCGCGCTGACCACGGTGCTGGGCGTGTTCTGCGGATCGATCGCCTGGTGGTGCGTGCTGGTGGCGATGGTCACCGGCGCCCGCCACGCGCTGGGCCAGCGCGTGCGGCAGTGGATCGACCGCGCCACCGGCCTCGCGCTCGCCGCGTTCGGCGTGGCGGAGATCCGGCGGTCGATCTAGGCGCGTTGGATGATTACTCCGCCTTGGCGCCCGAGTCCTTGGCCACCTTGGTCCACTTGACGGTCTCGGTCTTGATGAAGCCGGCCAGTTGCGGCGGCGTCATGTCGCCGGCGGTCACGCCCTGTTCCTCGAAGCGCTTCTGCACGTCCGGCTGCTTCAGCACCTTGGCCAGTTCGGTGCTCATGCGCTGGCGCACGGCCTCGGGCGTGCCGTGCGGCGCCATCAGCGCGTACCACGTGGTTACCTCGTAGCCCGGCACGCCGCTCTCGGCCACGGTCGGCACGCCCGGATAGGCCGCCGAGCGCTTGGCCGTGGTCACCGCCAGCGCGCGGACCTTGCCGCTCTTCACATGCGGATTGGCCGACGGGCTGGTCTCGATGGCCATCTGGATCTGGCCGGCGATCAGGTCCGTCATCATCGGCGCGCCGCCCTTGTAAGGCACGTGGGCGATGTCGGTGCCGGTGGCCGCGCGGAACAGCTCGCCCGAGAGGTGCTCGGTGCTGCCGATGCCCGCCGAGCCGTAGTTCACCTTGCCCGGATTCGCCTTGATATAGGCGATCAGCTCCTGCACGGTCTTGGCCGGAATCGACGGATTGACCAGCAGCACGTTCGGCGTCAGCGCCACCATGCCGATGGGCTCCAGGTCTTTCTGGAAGTCGTACGGCAGGGTCTTGTAGATGCCGGGCGCCATGGTGTGGGCCACGGTGGCCAGCAGGAAGGTGTAGCCGTCCGGATTGGCACGCGCCACGATGGAGCCGCCAATGGTGCCGCCCGCGCCGGGGCGGTTGTCCACCACCATCGGCTGGCCCAGCGCCTCGCCCAGCTTCTGGCCCACGGCCCGGCCGATGATGTCGGTGGTGCCGCCCGACGCGAACGGCACGACCAGCGTGATCGGCTTGGACGGCCAGCTATCGGCGGCGATGGCGGGAACGGCGGGGATGGCAGCAAGGGTGGCGGCGGCGCCAAGGCAGGCCTTGAGCACGGCACGGCGCGGCATGCGGATGGTCATGCGAGTCTCCGGGGGGATTTTCTGGATATGTAATCGCCCTACTGTACTGAGACGTCCGCATCACAACCAGCCCCGCACCGGCGGGAGGTCTTCAGGATTTGTGAAGGGTCGCCCCGGGCCAGCGGCCCGCCGTCACCAGCCCGCGCGCCACGCTGTCCAGCACGCTGCGGGCGGCCAGGCCCGCCGGAGACAGTTCGTCGTCGGACAGGCTGACCAGCAGGTTGGGCCGGCGCACGCCCGCATCGGCAATCTCGATCAGCACCAGCGGCTCGCCCGGCTCGCCCAGATGCCGCGCCACGGCCGCGCCGGGCTGGATGGTCGCGCCAAGGCCGGCGCGCACGGCATCCATCAGCACCGCCAGTCCGTCGATCTCGGCCACCACGTTGAGAGCGCGCTCGCTACGCGCGAAGGCCGCGTTCAGCACCGCGCGCAGCCCATGTGCGTTGCTGGGCAGGATCAGCGGCAGGCCGTCAAGTGCCTCCAGATGCACCGGATCGGTGGTCGGCAGGCCCGGATGGTCCGGCCGGGCGATCACGAACAGGCGTTCCTCCAGCAGCGGCACCACGCTCCAGCGCTGGCCGGGTTCGAGCTGGAACAGCACGGCGAGGTCGAGCTGGCGCGCGCCGATCATCGTGGCGAGATTGCCGGAGAGGCTTTCCACCAGATGCAGGCGGATATCGGGGTAGCGCTCGCGCATGGCCAGCATGAACGGCGGGCCCATGACGGAGAGCGTGCTCGGCGCCATGCCCACGCTGACATGGCCGGAGAGCCGCGCGGTGCGGGCGGCGCGGGCGGCGTCATCGGCGTGGCGCAGCGCCAGCTGGGCCTGGCGCCAGAAGGCGAGCCCGGCGTCGGTCGGCACCACGCCGGTGGAGGTACGCTGGAGCAGCCGCGTGGACAGCTCGCTCTCGAGCCGACTGATCTGCTGGCTCAGCGCGGACGTGACCACGCCCAGCCGCTGGGCCGCCTGCCCCATGCTGCCCAACTCCACCACATGCACGAAGTAGCGCAATTGGCGCAATTCCATCGTCTTCATCCCAGATCTGTCACGCGGAGCCGGTATTGTGCCTGTGCCGGGCCGCCTGGGCGGACAAAGCGGGCCAGGATCACCAAACTTCACGGAAGTCAGCCATACGCCGGTTGACCGCGCGACGATACTGGATGAGCATGTAGGCAACCCCTGCGCAGGACTCACCTTCCACCCAAGGTATCCACCGGAGCTTTCCACCATGAACAGCTTTCCACCGACGCTGTGGCCTTTCCCCGCTTTTTCGTTCCAGGGCGCCTATGCGCTGGATGACAAGATGATCGAGAACTGGCGCAAGATGATGGGCCTGAACTCCGATTTCGCGAAGTCCTGGATGGATGAAGCCCAGTTCGACTGGGCCTCCTGCTTCATGCCGCAAGACCCCGAGGAACTGTACGCACGGCAGTGGTCCAACCAGATGCCCTTCCTCTCGATCCCGATGCACTACGCCACCGCCATGCTGGAGCAGGGCGCAGCCATGCAGCGCGCCTGGATCGACAACTGGGGCCGCATGTTCGGCATGTTCGGCCTGCCGACACTGCTGCCGGCCATGCCCGTGATGCCCGATATCGCCGCCGTGGCGACGTCCGGGGGCGACATCGTAGACGTACCGGCCGTGGCCGTGCGCGAGACGCCGCGCAAGGGTAAAAGTGTCTGAAAACCGCCACCCAGGGCGTTAAGACGCTCGGGCTTTACACGGTATTTTCTGCAATGCACGGTCGTGATGCGATGTTTTACGCACATATCGATCGGCACGGTTGATGCGTCACCTAGTTAGTCAGTATGCTGGTCGAGACACACAGCGCCGCCTGCCCGATGGCTTATGAAGCTGTTGAGGGCGCAGTCGAGGCAGGTACCTGAATTGCGCCCCACCCCGCGAGGCCCTTATGAGCAAGACCCTTATCTCCAGCCTGATCGCCGCCGCTGCCGTTGTCGCGATGCCGCTGGCCCACGCCCAACAAAAGCCCGTGGACCCGTACACGCAAGGTTCCAAGGTCGGCAAGCCCGATCCGTACACCGACGGTGCCAAGTCCGGCAAGTTTGATCCGTACACCGACGGCGCGAAGTCGTCGACCAAGTCCGACCTGGCACCGAGCAAGCCGGACCCGTACACCTCGGGCTCCAAGAGCGGCAAGCCTGACCCGTACCTGGACGGCGCCAAGACCGGCAAGCCCGATCCGTACACGGACGGCGCCAAGAAGTAACACCGCCGCGCTCGCGCGGGCGTGCGGCCGTCACGTGATGTGACGCGCCTCACGCGCATCGCCAGCGCCGCCCGGCACGCCCGCAAGGACGTGCCGGGCGATATTTTTTGGGCTCTCCACCGTGCGGTGGATTTGCTCATCGCGTCGAGGCCATTCAAAATAGCGCTTCGTCCGGCTCGCCCCCGCCGGCGAGGAACTCATCTTGACTAGCCGCGCCCCTGCCGCCAAGGCCGACCTACCGGTCGCCTTTGGTCCGTTTACGCTGCATATCGCGCAGCGCCTTTTGCTGGAAAACGGCCGCCCCGTGCGGTTGGGCGCGCGTGCCCGCAGCATCCTGGCTGCCCTGGTCGAGCGGGCCGGCGAAGTGGTGGGCAAGGCCGAGCTGATCGCCTATGCCTGGCCTGACGGCGATGCCGAGGAAGCCACGCTGCGTGTGCACATGGGCGCGCTGCGCAAGGTGCTGGGCGACGGCCAGGGCGGCACGCGCTACATCGCCAGCGTGGCCGGACGCGGCTACTGCTTCGTCGCGCCGGTGGCACGCGCCACCGGCGAAGGCGCCCCCGGCGCACTCCCGGCAGCCCCCGCCCATGACACCTACCTCCCGGCCCGCGTGACCCGCGTGATCGGCCGGGAAACCCTGATCGCCGCGCTCGCCCAGAGCCTGCCGCAGCGGCGCCTGCTTACGCTGTGCGGCGCGGGCGGCATGGGCAAGACCACCATCGCGCTGGCCATGGCCGAGCGGCTGCTGCCGGCCTATGCGGACGGCGTGCGCTTCGTGGACCTGGGCCGCGTGGCCGACCCGGGCCTCGTCGATGCCGCGCTGGCCGCCACGCTCGGCATGACGGCCGGCCCCACCACGCGCGCGGCGCTGGTGGACGCACTGCGGCACCGGCGCATGCTGATTGTGCTGGACAGCTGCGAGCACCTGATCGACGCCGTGGCCCTGCTGGTGCTGGCACTGCTGCAGGGGGCGCCGGACGTCCACCTGCTCGTCACCAGCCGCGAGCCGCTGCAATGCGAGGGCGAATGGGTCCAGCGCGTGCCGCCGCTCGCCCTGCCCTCCCCGCGCAACGACATCAGCGCCGAGGAGGCGATGCACTACCCGGCGGTGCAGCTGTTCGTGGAGCGCGCCATCCACAGCGCCGACACCTTCCAGCTGCCGGACGCCGACGCGCCCGGCGTGGTCATGCTCTGCGCCAGCCTCGACGGCATGCCGCTGGCCATCGAGCTGGCCGCCGCGCACGTGGAGACCTTCGGCGTGGCCCATCTGCGCCGGCTGCTGGACGACCGCTTCCAGATGTCGGCGGACAACAGCGACATCGTGCAGCCGCGCCACCGCACCCTGCGCGCGCTGCTGGACTGGAGCTACGACGTGCTGCCGCCCACCGAGCGCGTGGTGCTCACGCGGCTGGCCGTGTTCACCGGCGAATTCACGCTGGCCTGGGCGCGCGCGGTGCTGGTGGACGCCGAGATCAGCCGTGGCGATGTGGAAACCGGCATCGCGGCGATGGTCGCCAAATCGCTGGTCAGCGTGGATGCCAGCGAAGGCGTGGTGCGCTACCGCCTGCTGGCCACCACGCGCGCCTATGCGCTGGAGCGGCTGGCCCGGGGCGGCGCGCTGCGCGACCTGCAGGCCCGCCACGCGCTGCACTGGCGCGATGCGCTGCGCGCCACCTGGACCGACGAGCCAGCGCTGACGCAGGCCGAATGGGCCGCGCGCTACGGCAACGCCATCGACGACGTGCGGGCCGCCATCGGCTGGGCGCTCTCCCCGGACGGCGACGCCGCCCTGGGCGCCACGCTGATCATCGCCGCGCTGCCGCTGGGCTACTTCCTCTCCCGACTCGACGAATTCTGCGGCTACACGGCGCGCGCGCTGGCGCTGGCCGACGAGGGCGCTGCGCCGCTCGACCCCACGCTGACCGCACGGCTGCGCGTGGCGCTGGGCACGCTGATCTATCACACACGCGGCGTGGCCGCCGGTGCCGAGGACGCCTACCAGCGCGCGCTGCGCGACGCCGCCGCGCTGGCGCAATCGGGGGCGCAATCGGGGGCGCAATCGGGCCCGCAACAGCAGGCGCTGACCGGCATCGGCATGATCGCGCTGGCGTCTGGCGACTACGCCGCCGGGCGCCGCCACGCCGAGGCCATGTGCGCACTGGCGGACCAGGATGGCGATGCGATAGCCCGACTGTGGGCCGAACACACGCTGGCGCTGGCGCACCACTACCTGGGCGACCACGGCACGGCGCAGCATCTGGCGCGGCACGTGCGCACGCATCCGAGCCCGCTGGTGCGGCCCGTGGACAACCTCACCGCGCTGGTGGACCGCCGCGTCTGCATGCGCATCGTCGAGGCGCGCACGCTGTGGATCGAGGGCTACGCGGACAGTGCCGCGTCGCTGGTCGCGCAGTGCGTGGAAGACGCGCTCACCGACATGCCACTGGCACTGGCCCAGGCGCTGGCCTTCGCGGCCTGCCCGATCGCGCTATGGCGCGGCGACGAAACCGCGCTGGCCGATTACGCCAACCGGCTGCGCGAGCACTCGTTGCGCCACGCGCTGGTGGCCTGGCACGGCTGGGTGGAGATGCTCGACGCCGCGCTCGCGCTGCGCGACGGCACGCCAGCCCCCACATACGCAGAGGCCGACGCGCACCACCACCTGCAAGCGCGGATCACCCATACCGGCGGCAAGCAGGCCGATCTCTACGCCACCTTCGGCGCGCGCTTCGTCACGCCGCTGGCCATCACGCGCGCGGTGGCAGGCAAGTCCGGCTGGTGCATGGCCGAAGTGCGGCGCGTGGCCGCCGAGGCGCACCCGCATCGGCACACGCACGCGGGCCGCCTGGCCGCCGCCGCGGCCTTCGAGGACGCACTGGACGTGGCGCACGCGCAGGGCGCAAGGGCCTGGGCGCTGCGCGCCGCCACCAGCCTGGCCCGGGTGCGTCATGAACTGGACCAGGGTGGTGACGGTGCGCGCGCGGCCGACCTGCTCGCCGCGACCTGCGCGCGCATGCCCGAAGGACGCGGCACGCGCGACTATCGGGACGCGCAGGCCGTGCTGGCGTACTGCGCCAGCACGCCGGCCATCGCCGCCGCAAACGACGCAGCCACCACGCAGGCGCGCGGATGACGAAGACAACCATGGCAAAGACCGACCCTGACGGCGCGGCCGGGCGCGCGTACCGCTTTGGCACCTTCCTGCTGCGGCCGGCGCGGCGCGAGCTGGTGGCGGACGGCGTGCCGGTGACGCTGGGCAGCCGCGCCTTCGACCTCCTCGCCGCGCTGGTCGAGCACGCCGGGCAGGTGGTCTCCCGCGATGCGCTGACCGCCGTGGCGTGGCCGCGCATGGTGGTGGAGGAGAGCAGCCTGCGGGTGCAGATCGCCCATCTGCGGCGCGTGCTGGGCCCGGAGGGGCCGGGCATCGTCACGGTGCCGGGTCAGGGCTACCGCTTCGACGGCGTGGTGCAGGTCGTGGACGATGGCGTGGCGCCGGCGGCGCAGGTCATACCGGCCGCGCGCGTGCTGCCGCGCCGCCTCACCGCCATCATCGGGCGCGATGCCGAGGTGGCCCGCGTGCAGGCGTCGGTGCAGCCGGGGCGGGTCGTCACCGTTGTCGGCATCGGCGGCATCGGCAAGACCACCGTGGCGCTGGCCGCCACCGAACGGCTGGCCGGGGCCTATGACGATGGAATCTGCTACCTGGATCTCGGCACGCTGCCCGACCCCGTACAGGGTCTTGCCGCCGCGTTCGGCACGGCGCGGATGGACGCGCTCGGCCACGCCATGGCCGGCCATCGTCTGCTGGTGGTGCTGGACGGCTGCGACTACGCGCCCGACGCGGTGGCCGCCCTGCTCGCGCAACTGGCGCGCGCACCCGGCGTGGCGGTGCTGGCCACCAGCCGCCACCCGCTCGGCGCCGCTGCCGAATACCTGCTGCGGCTGCCGCCGCTGGAACTGCCCGCCGAGGGCGAGGGCGAGATCGATGCGGCCCGCGCCGGGACCTTCGGCGCGGTGCAGCTGTTCGCCTCCCGCGCGCAGGCCAGCGGGGCCGGCTACACGCTGACCGACCGCGACGCCCCGGTCGTCGCGGCGCTCTGCCGGCGGCTAGACGGCCTGCCGCTGGCCATCGAACTGGCCGCCGGCTGCGTGGCCGCGTTCGGCGTGCTCGGCCTGCTCGATCAGGCCGACAACCACTTCAACCTGCTCGAAGCCCGACGCCGGAGCCCGCAGGAACGCCAGCGCTCACTGCGGGCCTCGCTGGATTGGACGTACGTCCGGCTGTCCGCGCCAGAACAGACCGCGCTGCAACGGCTGTCTGTGCTCGACGGCCCGTTCACGCTGGCAACCGCCACGGCAGCCATCGGCGCCGACGGCATTGAAAACGTGGCAGCGGCGGATCTGCTGGACGCGCTGGTGGCGCAGTCGCTGGTCTCGCCGGAAGCTGCCGACGATGACCCACGCTTCCGCCTCTCGCCCATGGTGCGCGCCTACGCGCGCGGGCGGCTGCAGGCGATCACTTCACCTCGATAGACTCGTAGGTCGACAAGTAGGTCACTTCCGGGTAGACCCAGGAGCGAATGAGGCTGATGCGCATGTCTTCGACATAAGACAAGGTATAGCGGCTGGTCTCGGCGCCACCCTCGGTCACCGTGCAAGCCATGTCGATGGCCATGCCGGTGAGTGTCGGCAGGATCCGGCTTGCGGCGTAGCGCCCGCCGGTCCGGCAGGTCACCTTTTCCTGCTTCGGCGCGCCGGTCGCTTCCCCGCGCCACGACGACACCGAGAACGTCATCCGGGCATCCGGCTTCACAGTGACCGGGCGCTGCGCCGGCTCGCTCAGCATGGAGTACTGCGGCGGGTCCATGGTCTTGGCGCCGTGCACGTAATCCTGCTGCTTCTTGGTCCATGGGAAGGTGTCCCCAAGGTAGAAGCTGCCCAAATAGGGAATGTCATCCATCGTGCTTGCCTCCTGGAAGCACTGGAGGATCGGCGCCTTGACCACCGTGCACACCGACTTCATCTCGATATAGTCCGATCGCTCGCCGGCCTTGATCGAGAGAAGCGAATGCGTCTCCACCTGATTGAATGGCATCTTGCCGCCGAGCGAAGTCATTTGCTTGCGGAGGGCGGGAGGCATGGCGGAGAGGGTGAAGTCGGCGTCGAGGACATCCCGGCTGCTCTTGAAAGGCGCGGGCAGCGCGGCAGTCTTGGGGCGTTCGGCGCGCGCCCGGCCGCCGAGCAGGTAGAGCACGAGATCGTCGCGATCCGCCTCGTCGATCTGGGCGACCGTGGCGCGCACAACGGCGTCGACAAAGCACGCCGCGTCCTCGTCGGAAATGTCCTTCTGACCCAGATCAATCAGCTTCTGGACGCCGCCAGGCATCTTGGCGGCAACCTCGAGTGTCTTGGCACCGAACGTGCGCTCCAGCGCCGCCGTGCGCTCGGCCGTCAATCGCGTGTGGGGAACGCCCCTGGCTTCGGCCCGAAGGCCCAGATAGAACACACGGTAGGCTGCATCCAGATCGATGGACGTCGCCTCGCCAATTGGAGCATTGCGGCGGCACAGCAATGGCATGCCGCTCCGCAAGTAGGACATCCGCGTCTGACTATCAAGGCGCGTCAGGTTCCGCGTCATCTCGCAGTGGCGGCATCCCTCGCTGCCAACCCGGTTCAACCTCGGTTGCAGTTCCTCGTCAGTGAGCCCCTTGCGGATCTCCGCATCATCCTCTGCGGCCTGCAGCCATTTCCGCACCGCCGGATTGCCCGCCAACTGGCGATCCGCGCCTTCGCGGCTCAGCGCGATATCGGTCATCGGGTGGCTGCGAGCGCCGGGCGTCGCGGCACCTTCCGCCGCGCCTGCCGAGTGCATTGCAAGGAAAGTCCAGACTGCAACAAACAGCAACTGCAGGGCACGTCGTGTGAGCGTCATGATGGGAGGGAAGGTGCGGCGTCACGCCGAATTGGAGCGAGACCGTAGCACCGACGCCCCGTCATGTCGCGGATGGCGAAGGAGGGTGTGTTGCGACCCGCCAACGCAGGACGCTGCGCCTGCTTAAGCAGCCTAGGTGAGCGCTGACTATGGGCGGGGCATGGCCCCCGTCACCCCAACGTTCGCCTCGCTGCGGACTGGATCGCCTGGACGGCGGCGGCTGTCATGACGCCCATCGCCAATACGCCCAGCGCGCCGAGCGCCACCGCGAGGACGCGGCCCAGGGCGGTGGTTGGGACGACGTCGCCGAAGCCGATCGTCAGCGACGTGATTGCACAGAAATACAAGGTGCCGCCGAGCGACGATGGCGACCGGCTGCCCGCATCGACCGGGCCGCCGACGTAGTACATCGCCAGTGACAGCAGGACGAACAGCCCGCTGAGGAAAATCAGGATGGCGCGCAATTGCCATAGCACGGCGGTGAATTCGGCAATGGCGTGGCGCGGGCGGATGGGTAGCTGCCCGGAATCGTTGCGGATGGTGGCCATAAGCGGTGGACTCCCTTGATTTCCCTTCAAAGACAAGGTGCGGCGAAGGCCGCGCTAGTCCATGTTAGGTGCCGGATCAGCCCGCCGTGCGTTTCAGGCGCGTGGTGACCGAAAAGGTTTCCGCCGGATGGATCGTCACCGACACCTCGAAGGTGTCGCCCGCCTCGTCGATGTAGCGGCGCACGATCTTCAGCACCGCCGCGCCCGGCTCCAGCCCCAGCGCGCGGGCGATGCGCGGGTCCGCCAGCGTGGTGGCGCGCACGTCCTGCTCGATCTCGGCAATCGGCCGCCCGTGGCGCGATTCGATCAGGGCGCTGACCAGCACGTCGGGCGTGTTGCGCACGATCGGGCCGATGTCCGCGTAGGCGCTATCTATATAGATATCGGTCCAGGCCATGGGCGCGGCGCGGGCGCCGTCGTCCAGCCGCACGCTGGAGATGCGCAGCCAGCGGGTGTCCGGCGTGCCGCCCAGGTCGGCCGCCACTTCCGGCGGCGCCGTCACGGTCTCCACCGACTGCACCACGCGCCGGTGCGCCTCGCCGAACTGCATGAGGTCTTCCACCGAGGCCAGCGTGGGCTTGAACACGGCCCGGGGCCGCGCGGCCTCCACACGGGTGCCCACGTTCTTGCGGCGCGACACCAGCCCCATGTCCTGCAAGGACTGCAACACCGCACGGATGGTGTAGCGGCTGGCCTGGAACTGCTCGCACAGCGCGAACTCGGTCGGCAGCAGCGTGCCCACGGGGAATTGGCCCGTGGTGATGCCATCCAGCAATTCGCGGGTGATCTCCGCTGCGTTTGTTTTACTCATAAATGCCCATTACATCACTTTATCGGTGCGGCGCGGCAGGGCTGACGGACCACGGGTTTACGCCCCGGGTTTACGCCCATTTCCGAAATATGTTCGAACATATTTAATAGTCGATATGTTCGAACATATGCGAGATCCCGTCAGCATGCCACAAGGTCGCACCATGCCCAACTATTCAATCCCCGCCGCCAGTACCGTTGTCGACTCCGCGCTGTTCCGCGACGCCTTCGGCACGGCGGCCATGCGCGAGATCTTCTCCGATGGCGCGCTGGTCCAGCGCTACATCGACGTCGAGATCGCCCTCGCCCGGGCCGAAGCCCGCGTCGGCGTGATTCCGGCCGACGCCGCCGAGACCATCGCCAGCGCCGCGCGCCTCGACCGCATCGACTTCGACCACATGCGCGAGGAAACCGACATTGTCGGCTATCCGATCCTCCCGCTGGTACACCAGCTCGTGGAAATGTGCGGCGATGCCGGCCGGTACGTGCACTGGGGCGCCACCACGCAGGACATCATGGACACCGCCGTGGCCCTGCAGGTGCGCGACGCGCTGGACAGCATCGACGCCGATATCCGCGCCCTGCGCGGCATTCTCGCCGACCTGGCCGCCCGGCACCGCGACACGCCGATGGCCGGCCGCACCCACCTGCAGCAGGCCCTGCCGGTCACCTTCGGCTACAAGGTGGCGATCTGGCTGGCGATGTTCGACCGCCACCAGCAGCGCCTGGCCGAGTTGCGCCCGCGCGTGGCCGTGGTGGAGTTCGCCGGGGCCGCCGGCACGCTGGCGTCGCTGGGCGACAAGGGCTTCGCCGTGCAGCAGGCACTGGCCGAGGAACTGGGCCTGGGCGTGCCCGCCACCACCTGGCACGTGGCGCGCGACGGCTTTGCCGAAGCGGTGAACCTGCTGGCGCTGGTCACCGGCTCGCTGGGCAAGATCGCGCTCGACATCATGATCATGGCGTCCACCGAGTTCGCCGAGGTCTACGAGCCCTTCGTCAAGGGCCGGGGCGCCAGCAGCACCATGCCGCAGAAGCGCAACCCGATCTCGAGCGAACTGATGCTCGCCGCTTCGAAGGCGGTGCGCCAGCATGCCGGGCTGATGGTGGACGCGATGGTGCAGGACTTCGAACGCGCCACCGGCCCGTGGCACGCCGAGTGGATCGCCATTCCCGAGAGTTTCATCCTCACGGCCGGCGCGCTGCACCAGGCCAGGTTCGCGCTGGGCGGGCTGATCGTCGACGCGCCGCGCATGGCCCACAACCTCGGCATCACCAGGGGGCTGATCGTCGCCGAGGCCGTGATGATGCGCATGGCGCCCCACATCGGCCGCCAGCAGGCGCACGACGTGGTCTACGACGCCTGCCGCACCGTCAACGAACAGGGCGGCACGCTGGCCGAGGCCCTGCTGGCCCTGCCGGCCGTGACCCAGCACTTCGACCGGGCCGCCATCGAACACATGGTGGACCCCGCCAACTACCTCGGCCTGGCGCCGCAGATGGTCGACCGCGCCATCGCGCTGTCCGGCGAAGTGGCCTGAGCCCCTCCCCCGCCGCCCCCGCCGCCGCCACGCATTGCTTTCATCAAGATAAGACTGATTCAGGAGACCACCATGCAATCCTTCCCCGCCTTCGTGCGCGGCGCGCTCGCCGCCGCCGCCCTGCTCACCGCCGTATCCGCCCAGGCCCAGGGCTGGCCAGCCAAGCCGATCACGTGGATCGTGCCGTTCGCGGCCGGCGGCCCCACTGACGCGCTGGCGCGCAACATCGCCGAGCGCGTGGGGCGTGAGGTCGGCCAGTCGATCATCATCGACAACTCGCCCGGTGCCGGCGGCACGGTCGGTGCCGCGAAGGCGGCCCGCGCGCCGGCGGACGGCTACACCATGCTGGTGGGGCACATGGGCTACATGGGCGCGGCGCCGGCGCTCTACAAGAAGCTGCCGTACGACCCGGTCAAGGACTTCGCGCCGGTGTTCCGCTTCCCGGACACGCCGATGGTGCTGATGGTGCGCAAGGACCATCCGGCCAAGGACGTAAAGGCATTCGTCGAATACGGCAAGCAGAACCCGGGCAAGCTGTTCATCAGCAACGCCGGCATGGGTTCCACCTCCCACCTGATTGCGGCGATGTTTGCGTCGGCGGCGGGGATCAAGGTGTCGCTGGTGCCCTACAAGGGCGCCGGTCCGGCGCTGATCGATGTGATTGGCGGCCAGGTGGACGGCATGTTCGACCAGACCAACACGGCGCTGCCGCAGATTACCGAGGCGAAGGTCCGTGCGCTGGCGGTGACCTCGGCATCGCGCGTGGGCCAGCTCAAGGACGTGCCGACGCTGGCTGAAACCGTGGTACCCGGCTTCGAGGCCGCTACCTGGTACGGCATCTACGCGCCGAAGGGCACGCCGCAGCCGGTCATCGACAAGATGCAGGCCGCCTACCTGAAGGTGATGAACGACAAGGCGTTCACCGACCGCCTGTCCGCGCAGGCCATCCAGATGCTGCCGGCCGACAAGTACACGGCCAGCGCGCTGGGCAAGCACACCGAGGCCGAAGTCGCGCGCTGGAAGGTGCTCGCCGCCAAGGCCAACATCTCGCTGGACTGAGCGCCATGACATCGCCCCGGGTGGAGCATGACGCCTTCGGCCCCGTCGAGATCCCGGCCGACCGCTACTGGGGTGCCCAGACCCAGCGGGCGCTGGCCGTGTTCGGCATCGGCAGCGAACGCTTTCCAGACTGCCTGATCCACGCCTTCGGCCTGCACAAGATGGCGGCGGCGGTTGCCAACCAGCATTGCGGGGCGCTGGCGCCGGACATGGCGGCGGCCATCGTCGCCGCGGCGGCCGAGGTGCGCAGCGGCGCGTTCGATGCGCATTTCCCGCTCACGGTCTGGCAGACCGGCTCCGGCACCCAGACCAACATGAATGCGAACGAGGTGATCGCCAACCGGGCCAACCAGCGGCTGGGCCAGCCGCTGGGGACCAGGCAACCGGTCCATCCGAACGACCACGTCAACCGCTCGCAGTCATCGAACGACAGCTTTCCCACGGTGATGCACCTGAGCGCGGTGCTGGAACTCGAGGACCGGCTGCTGCCGGCGCTGGCCGCCCTGCGCGACAGCCTCCAGGCGCGCGCGACGGACTTCGCGAACATCCTGAAACTGGCCCGCACTCATCTGATGGATGCCGTGCCGACCACGCTGGGCCGGGCCTTCGAGGGCTTCGCCGCCCAGGTCGGGCACGGCATCGCGCGCATCGAGGCGACCCTGCCGCGCCTGCTGATGCTGCCGCAGGGCGGCACGGCGGCGGGCACCGGGCTCAACGCCCCGCCCGGCTTCGCGGAGGCGTTCTGCGCGGAGGTGGCCCGCCTGACCGGCCTGCCCTTCCAGCCCAATCCGTGCAAGGTAGAGGGCATGGCCGCGCACGACGCCCTGCTGGAGCTGTCCGGCGTGCTGAACGTGATTGCGGCGTCGTGCATCAAGATCGCCAATGACCTGCGCTGGATGAGCTCCGGGCCGAACTGCGGCCTCGGCGAACTGGTGATGCCCGAGGACGGGCTCACCTCGTCGATCATGCCGGGCAAGCGCAATCCGACCATCGCCGAAGTCATGGTGCAGGCCGGCATGCAGGTGGCCGGCAACCATGTGACGGTGACCATGGCTGGCGCCTCGGGCAGCTTCGAGCTGAACGTGGCCAAGCCGGTGCTGATCTACAACGTGCTCCAGTCCATCCGGCTGCTGGCCGACAGCGCGAACACCGTGGCCGAGCGGGTCATCCCCGGGCTGGCGCCGGACCGCGCGCGGCTGGCGCGCCAGCTCGACAGCCCGCTGCTGGCGGCCACCGCGCTGAACCCGGTGATCGGCTACGACCAGGCGGCGCGCATCGTGCGCCACGCCATGGCGCACGGCGTGGCGCCGCGCGAGGCCGCCATCGCCCTGGGCATCCTGCGTGGCGACGAATACGACCGGCTGGTCGATCTCGAACGCATGGCCCGTGGCGTGGCGTAGCGGGAAACGGGGGACGCCGCCTCAGCAGCGATAGTCCCCGCCATCGCGGTCCAGCAGGCGCAGCAGCGCCGTCCACTCGCGGTCCAGGTGCACCGTGTCGAGGTAGGCGTAGTCGTCGTGCTGCTTGGCGGCGTGCTCGCAGACCTCGGGCGACGGCAGCGTGACCTTCTGGCCCATCGACAGCGTCTGCAGCTGGATCTCGCAGGCGCGGTTCAGGTAGAACATGCGCGTGAAGGCCTCCGCCACCGAGCGGCCGGTGGTCAGCAGGCCGTGGTTGCGCAGGATCAGGTAGTTCGCGTCCCCCATCGATTGCACGATGCGCGAGCGCTCGTCCAGGTCCAGCGAAATGCCTTCGTAGTCGTGGTAGTTCACGCGGTTGTAGAACTGCATGCTGATCTGGTTCAGCGGCAGCAGGCCGCACTCCAGCGCCGCCACGGCCATGCCGGCATCCGTATGCAGGTGGACCACGCACTCCACGTCGTGGCGGCTCTGGTGCAGGGCGCTGTGGATCGTGAAGCCGGCGGCGTTGACCTCGAAGCGGTTATCGCCGATCGGCCGGCCTTCGGTATCGATCTTCACGAGGCACGAAGCCGTGATCTCGTCGAAGAACCAGCCGTGCGGATTGATCAGGAACTGGTCCTGCGTGCCTGGCACGCGCACGGAGATATGGGTGTAGATCAGGTCGGTGAGCTGGAACTTTGCCGCCAGCCGGTAGGCGGCGGCCAGCTGCACGCGCACCGCCCATTCTTCCTCGCTGATATTGCGCGGCTTGCGGTTGCGGTGCGGGTCCGTGGTGGAAATCATGGTGGCGTCCTCTTGGGAAGTCGACAGGAAGTCGGCAGGAAGTCGGCAGGAAGTCGGCGGAAATCTGCAATCAGGCGAGCAAGGCGGTGACGACGATCTCGACGCGGTAGGCCGGGTCGGCCAGCTCGACCTTGCCGCAGCAGCGCGTGGGCGTTTCACCGGGGACGACCCAGGCGTCCCAGACCGCGTTGAAGCCGTCGAAGTCGGCCATGTCGGCCAGCCAGATCTGGGCGGTCAGCGCGCGGCGGCGGTCGGTGCCGGCCTCGGCCAGCAGCGCGTCCACCTTGGCCAGCGCCTCGCGGGCCTGGCTGGCGATGTCGCCGGACTTGTCGTCGGCCACCTGGCCGGCCAGGAAGACCATGCCGTTGGCGATGACGGCCCGGCTGCGGCGGTGGTTCTGGTCCAGACGGACGATGGGCGATGCGGAAGATGTAGACATGGCGGGCTCAGGCGTGGGTCTTGACGATGCGGCGGCAGTGCTCCAGCGCGGCGCCGATCAGGTTGTTGTTGGCTTCCGGCGTGCGGAAGGCCGAATGGGCGGACAGCGTGACGTTGGGCAGCGTGGTCAGCACGTGGCCGGCGGGCATCGGCTCCACCGTGAACACGTCCAGCCCGGCGTGCGCCAGCTTGCCGCTGCGCAGCGCCGCGATCATGGCGTCTTCATCCACCAGCGCGCCGCGCGCCGTGTTGACCAGGATCGCGCCGTCGCGCATCGACTGGATGCGTTGCGCCGTGATCAGGCCGCGCGTCTCGTCGGTCAGCAGCAGGTGCAGGGACACCACGTCGCTCTGCGCCAGCAGCGTGTCCAGATCGACGAATTCCACGCCGTCGTGCGTCTTGGGCGAGCGGTTCCAGGCCAGCACGCGCATGCCGATGCCCCGCGCCAGCCGTGCCAGTTCCTGGGCGATGCCGCCAAACCCGACCAGCCCGAGGGTCTTGCCCGTCAGTTGCACGGCGTCCGAGCGCAGCCAGTTGCCGGCGCGCATCTCGCGGTCCATGCGCGCGAAGTTGCGCGCGGCCGCCCACATCAGCGCGAAGGCGCACTCGGCCACGGCGGTATCCCCGTAGCCCTTGATGGTGTGCACCGTGATGCCGATCTCGGCCAGTTCCTCCGGATTCATATAGCTGCGCGGGCCGGTGCCCAGGAACACCACGTGCTTGAGACCCACGCACTGGCGGGCGATCTCGGTGGGCAGATGGGTGTGGTCGATGATTGCGATCGGCGCGCCGGCCAGCGTGGCGGGCAGTTGCTCGGGCTTGATCTCGGGCTGGCGGTTGATGGTCAGCGGCAGGTCGTCGGCCCGGTGCAGGCGGGAAGCCACTTCCGACAGTGTGGGATTGGCATCGACGAAGACGGCGCGCCATGCACCAGCATCGGACGCCGGATTATGGGTAGCGGGGCGGGCAGGCGTGGCGGAAACAGAAGAAGTCATTGTTTTTACTCGGCAATAAATAGGGGTGAACCATTACGGTGCCGATGAACCAAAACGGGGCTCGATGAGGCCGCAACGGTGAAGCGCAGCATAACGCTTTACAGAATACAGATCAATAATTAAAGTCTGTATACAGGACGGAGTGCAGGACCGGGAGCCACCCGGTCCGCACGTTGCCCCCACCACCCTGCCCTTGGAGCGTTCCCATGACGATGCGCCGACTTGCCCCGCGATTTGCCTTGCGATTTTCCCCGTTTTCCGCCTCCCTGCTTGCTGTCACGTTGATGGGGCTGGCCAGCCCCGCTTCGTCCCAGGACACCAAGTCGTGGCCCAACAACACGATTGCCATCGTCAGCGGCTTCCCCGGAGGCGCCGCCACCGACATCTACGCACGCCGGCTTGGCGTGGAGCTGAACAAGGAATTCGGCGTCTCGTTTATCTCCGATAATCGCCCCGGTGCGGGCGGCAATATCGCATCGAGCCTCGTCGCACAGGCCAAGCCGGACGGTTATACCTTCCTGCTCGGCACGGCCGGCACGCACGCGATTAATCCGGCGCTATATTCGAAACTGCCATTTGATGTGGTGAATGATTTCTCGCGTATTGCATTATTGGGCACGCTGCCGAATATCCTGCTCGTGAATCCCGAGAAGCATCCGGAGATCAAGACCTGCCAGGACCTGATTGCCGCCGCGAAGAAGGCGCCCGGCACATTGAACTACGCCTCGACGGGCAACGGCGCCTCCGGCCATCTGGCCGGCACGCAGTTCGCCACGGCCTCGAAGACCAGCTACGTGCATATCCCGTACAAGGGGCAGGGGCCGGCCATGACCGCGCTGCTTTCGGGCGAGGTCGATTTCTTCTTCAACCAGAGTTCGCCTAGCCTGGGCGCCATCCAGTCTGGCAAGGTGCGTGCGTTAGCGGTCACTTCGTCGCAGCGCGTGAGCGTGCTGCCGAATGTGCCGACCGTGGCCGAGGCCTGCAACCTGCCCGGCTTCGAGAGCACCACCTGGTATGGCCTGTTCGGCCCGGCCGCGTTGCCGGCCGAGATCCAGTCCCGGATGTCGCAGGCCGTGCTCAAGGCCATCGGCACGGAAAGCTTCCGCCAATGGCTGGTGAGCCAGGCGATCCAGCCGATTGCCGATGGCGGCCCGGCGGCGTTCAAGCGCACGCAGCTTGCCGATATGAAAACCTGGGCCAAAATCGTCAAGGATTCTGGCGCGCATATCGATTAACGCGAAGCGAAGCAAAGCGGACCGATTCACACGGCCGGACGCCGGTTGCCGCGAGGTGTATACACCCCCGTGCACAGAATCGAATTCAGGTATATTCCAGCCTTTCGCCAGTACCGGCGAAAGGCTGATGACCGAAGACAGGACTCAATACCGTGGCAACCGTGGCAAGTGACAGCATCGTCGAGCAGGTTTATGACAAGCTCAAGCAGATGAGCGTGGGCTATGACTTCAAACCCGGCGAACGGCTCAACGAAGGCGTGCTGGCCAGTGCGCTGGGCGTCAGCCGCACCCCGCTGCGCGAGGCGCTGACCCGCCTGACGACGGAAGGGCTGCTGCGCTTCTCGCCGGGCAAGGGCTTCTTCTGCCGCGATCTGGATGCCCAGGAAGTGTTTTCCCTCTACGAGCTGCGCAAGGTGGTAGAGACCGAGGCGCTGCGCCTGGCCATCGTGCGCGCCAAAGAGGAGGACATCGACGCCCTGCTCTCCTTCCTCGAGAATACCGGCCCGGAACCGGGCGACCGCACGGTGGAGGAACTCGTGAAGCTCGACGAGACCTTCCATGAAGGGCTGATGGCGATGTCCGGCAACCTGGAGATGCTGCGGGTGCTGAAGAACATCAACGCGCGCATCCGCTTTGTGCGCTGGATCGACATGGAGCGCTGCGACCGCCGCGTCAGCCAGAACGACCACCGCGAGATCCTGCTGGGCCTGAAGGCGCGCGACCCCGAGCGCTGCATCCCCATCCTCACCCGCCATATCGACCGCCGCCACGACCAGATCGCAACCGCCCTGAAGGAAGGGCTGGCGCAGATCTACATGAGCTGACGGCCGCCTCCCGTCACACGTCCCCTGCCTCCCGCCATAAAAAAACCCCGCGCTGCCATCGGCAACGCGGGGTTAGATGCCCTGCCGCGAACGGCAGGGCCGGCTGTGCCGGAAACGCTTACACGTTCACGGTATCGGCCACGTCCTTGAAGTCTTCGATCTGGTCGAAGTTCATGTACTGGTAGATCTTGTCGCTGTTGGCGGTCAGCACGCCCATGTCGGCCATGTACTCTTCCTTGTTCGGAATGCGGCCAAGGCGCGAGCAGATGGCGGCCAGTTCGGCCGAACCCAGGTACACGTTGGTGTTCTTGCCCAGACGGTTCGGGAAGTTACGCGTGCTGGTGGACATCACCGTGGCGCCTTCGCGCACCTGTGCCTGGTTACCCATGCACAGCGAGCAGCCCGGCATTTCGGTACGCGCACCGGCCGTGCCGAACACGCCGTAGTGGCCTTCCTCGGTCAGCTGCTTCTGGTCCATCTTGGTCGGCGGGGCCACCCACAGCTTCACGGGGATGTCGCGCTTGCCTTCCAGCAGCTTCGAGGCTGCGCGGAAGTGACCGATGTTCGTCATGCACGAGCCGATGAACACTTCGTCGATCTTGGCGCCGGCCACTTCGGCCAGCGTCTTCACGTCGTCCGGGTCGTTCGGGCAGGCGACGATCGGCTCGTGCACGTCGGCCAGATCGATCTCGATCACGGCGGCGTACTCGGCGTCGGCATCCGGCTCCAGCAGCTTCGGATCGGCCAGCCACGCTTCCATGCCCTTGATACGGCGCTGCAGGCTGCGCGGGTCCTGGTAGCCCTCGGCGATCATCCACTTCAGCAGCGTGATGTTGCTGTTGATGTACTCGATGATCGGTTCCTTGTTCAGGCGCACCGTGCAACCGGCGGCAGAACGCTCGGCGGAGGCGTCGGACAGCTCGAAAGCCTGTTCCACCTTCAGGTCGGGCAGACCTTCGATTTCCAGGATACGGCCCGAGAAGATGTTCTTCTTGCCTTGCTTGGCCACGGTCAGCAGGCCCGACTTGATCGCGTACAGCGGAATCGCGTTGACCAGGTCACGCAGCGTGACGCCGGGCTGCATCTTGCCCTTGAAGCGCACCAGCACCGATTCCGGCATGTCCAGCGGCATCACGCCGGTGGCGGCGGCAAACGCCACCAGACCGGAGCCGGCCGGGAAGCTGATGCCGATCGGGAAGCGGGTGTGCGAGTCGCCGCCGGTGCCCACGGTGTCGGGCAGCAGCATGCGGTTGAGCCACGAGTGGATCACGCCATCACCCGGACGCAGCGAAATACCGCCGCGCGTGCTGATGAACTGGGGCAGCGTGTGGTGCGTCTTCACGTCCACGGGCTTCGGGTAAGCGGCGGTGTGGCAGAACGACTGCATCACCAGATCGGCCGAGAAGCCCAGGCAGGCCAGGTCCTTCAGCTCGTCGCGCGTCATCGGGCCGGTGGTGTCCTGCGAGCCCACCGAGGTCATCTTCGGTTCGCAGTACGTGCCCGGGCGGATGCCCTTGCCGTCGGTCAGGCCGCAGGCGCGGCCAACCATCTTCTGGGCCAGCGTGTAACCCTTGCCGGTGTCGGCCGGGTTCTGCGGCAGGCGGAACAGCGTGGACGGGGCCAGGCCCAGCGCCTCGCGGGCCTTGGCGGTCAGGCCACGGCCGACGATCAGCGGAATCCGGCCGCCGGCGCGCACTTCATCGAACAGCACGTCCGACTTGACCTTGAATTCGGCGATCACGGCGCCGTTCTTGAGCGCCTTGCCTGCGTACGGGCGCAGTTCGACCACGTCGCCGGTGTCCATCTGCGACACGTCGAGTTCGATCGGCAGCGCGCCGGCGTCTTCCATCGTGTTGTAGAAGATCGGGGCGATCTTGCTGCCCAGGCACACGCCGCCGAAGCGCTTGTTCGGCACGTAGGGGATGTCTTCGCCGGTGAACCACAGCACCGAGTTGGTGGCCGACTTGCGGCTGGAGCCGGTGCCGACCACGTCGCCCACATAGGCCACGAGGTTGCCCTTTTCCTTCAGGGACTCGATGAACTTCACCGGGCCGCGCTTGCCGTCTTCCTCGGGCTGGAACGCGGTGCCTTCACGCTTGTTCTTCAGCATGGCCAGCGCGTGCATCGGGATGTCCGGGCGCGTGGTGGCGTCGGGGGCCGGCGACAGGTCGTCGGTGTTGGTCTCGCCCGGCACCTTGAACACGGTGATGGTCATCGACGCCGGCACTTCCGGACGGTTCGTGAACCACTCGGCGTCGGCCCAGCTTTGCAGCACGGACTTGGCGTTGGCGTTGCCCTTGTCGGCCTTTTCCTTCACATCGTGGAAGGCGTCGAACATCAGCAGCGTGGTCTTCAGCGCGTTGGCGGCCACGGCGCCGACTTCGGCGTCATCGAGCAGCTCGATCAGCGGGGAGATGTTATAGCCGCCGAGCATGGTGCCCAGCAGTTCGGTGGCGCGGGCGCGCGAGATCAGCGCGGTCTTTTCCGAACCCAGGGCCACGGCGGCCAGGTAGGAGGCCTTGACCTTGGCGGCATCGTCCACGCCGGCCGGCACACGGTAGGTGATCAGGTCCAGCAGGGTCTGTTCCTCGCCCGCCGGCGGGTTCTTGATCAGTTCGATCAGCTCGGCGGTCTGCTTGGCGGTCAGCGGCAGAGGGGGAATGCCAAGCGCGGCGCGTTCGGCAACATGGGCGCGATAGGTATCAAGCATGGGAACCTGCTGGTAATAGGGTTATAACGTACAGCTTTGTCTCTGTGGGTCCGGCGGCGCAGCACACCGCTGGTTGCCGCGTGATTGTAATCCGAAGTCCGCCCCAGATCAAATGTCTTATATCTTATATAAGACTTAAATCGCAACATCCGTTACTCCACAACGGCTGGCGGCACACAAGACTTGCGGAACTGACATGGAATGGTGTGGCGATCGACACCTGCCGTTCCCGCCGCGAGCCAGGCTGCATCGCAGCACACTCCCAAAAGCGCCTCATCAAGCATATTTTCACGTCATCCAAGACGTGCGTCTTAAGTTCCGGCCCGCCCATTCGTTAACCATGTTGCAGGCGCTAATGGCGCGCCCATGCGCCTCCGCGTCCGATGCCCGCCCAGCTCAAACGGCCAAGCTGAGTGGGTTTCCCCCTTTTTATCGGCCCTTTGCTTGCCTGCGATTCGGGAAGAATGGCAGGCATTCCGACACAGGCATCTCATGGCGAACACGCTTTCCCCCTCCCAGACTGGCGGCAACTCAAGCAAGCGCGGTCGACTGCTGCTGATTGGCGGCGGCGTGCTGGTGGTGGTGCTGGGCGTTGGCGGCTTCGTGCTCGGCAGCGTGCTCGGCGGTAATCGCCAGGCGGCGGCGCCGGCAGCACCCGTAATCCCCCCGCCGATCTTCGTGCCGCTCGACGCATTCACGGTGAACCTGAAGAGCGAGGACGGTGACCGCTTCCTGCACACCGGCCTGTCGCTGAAAGTGGCGGACGCCGACACCCAGGGCCGTCTGGCCCAGTACCAGCCGGAAGCGCGCAGCCGCATCCTGCTGCTGCTGTCGGCCCGCCAGCCGGCGGACCTGGCCACGGTGGAGGGCAAGCGCAAGCTGGCCCAGGACGTGCAGGCTGCCATCAGCCAGCCGTTCGCGCCCGGCCTGCCGCCGCAGAAGATCCTGGATGTCTTGTTTACATCGTTCGTGGTGCAGTAAGCCGCTGGCGCCCTGCTCCCGAACCCACTGCATAACCGACATGAAACTGTCCGCCGACCTTCCTTCCTGCCGTCGCGCCTGGCGCGCCGACTGAAGCCGGCCATGGACCGTTTCATCCTTACAGCTGTTCACGGGGCAGGACACTAGATGGCCTACGACAAGTTCCTCTCGCAGGACGAGGTAGACGAGCTACTGAAAGGCGTATCGGGCGAATCCGATGCGCCCGCAGCCAGCAGCGCGCCCGCTATTGATGATGGCGGGGTGCGGCCGTACAACCTGGCTACCCAGGAACGGATCATCCGTGGCCGCCTGCACACGCTCGAAATCATCAACGAGCGCTTCGCGCGGGCGCTGCGCACGGCGCTGTTCAACTTCATCCGCCGCGGCGCCGACATCTCGGTCGGCTCGGTCAGGATCGAGAAGTACGGCGATTTCGTGCGCAACCTGCCGGTGCCGACCAACCTGAACCTGGTCCACATGAAGCCGCTGCGGGGCACCGCGCTGTTCGTGTACGACCCGAACCTCGTGTTCCTGGTGGTGGACAACCTGTTCGGCGGCGACGGCCGCTTCCACACCCGTGTGGAAGGCCGCGATTTCACGCAGACCGAGCAGCGCATCATCCGCCGCATGCTGGACCTGACGCTGAACAGCTACGGCCAGGCCTGGCGCACCGTGCATCCCATCGAGTTCGACTATGTCCGCTCGGAGATGCACACCAAGTTCGCCAACATCGCCGGCGCCAATGACGCCGTGGTGACCACCGCGTTCCATATTGAACTGGGCGCCGTGGGCGGGCAACTGCATATCTGCATTCCCTTCTCGATGATCGAACCGCTGCGGGATCTGCTGATGAACCCGCTGCAGGACGAGGTCGAGGTGGACAAGCGCTGGCTCGGCCAGCTCTCCACCCAGCTGCGTGCCGCCGAAGTGGAACTGGTGGCCGAATTCACGCACCTCCAGAGCACCGTGGCCGAGGTACTGGCCATGCGTGCCGGCGACGTGCTGCCGATCGACCTGCCCGAGAAGCTCTTCGGCAAGGTGGACGGCGTGCCCGTCATGCAATGCGGCTTCGGCACCATGAACGGCCAGTACGCGCTGCGCGTGGAGCGAATGATCAATTACCAAGACAGCGATTCCAACAAGGAAACCGATCATGACTGACGGCACTCAGGACAAGCCGGTCGATCCGATGGACGACTGGGCCAGCGCCCTGGCGGAGCAGACCAGCGCGGAGCCGGTACCCGCCGCCGCCCCGGCCGCCACGACCACTTCCGCTACGGCGCCCGCCACGGCGGCGCCTTCGCAAGCCATGGCCACCGCCACCCCGGCGGCCTCCACGGTGTTCCCGCCGCTGGCGCAGGAAGCGCCGGCCGGCTTCCACAACGATATCGGGATGATTCTGGATATCCCGGTGCAGTTGACCGTGGAACTGGGCCGCACCAAGGTACCCATCAAGAACCTGCTGCAACTGGCGCAGGGCTCGGTGGTGGAACTCGACGGCCTGGCCGGCGAACCGATGGACGTGCTGGTGAACGGCTACCTGATCGCCCAGGGCGAGGTGGTGGTCGTGAACGACAAGTTCGGCATTCGCCTGACGGACATCATCACGCCGTCCGAACGTATCCGGAAGCTGAACAAATGACAGCCGTGTCGCGCCGGCTGCGGTCTGCCGGACGCTTTGCCGCGGGCCTGATCCTCACGGGTCTGGCCACGGCCGGTGCGCAGGCTGCAGATGTTGTATTGAGTACCGCCCAGGCGGCAGGCGCGTCGGTCGCACCCGCCGCCCCGGCCACCCAGACTGCCCCGGTGATCAGCGGCGGGGCCAGCCTCGCGCAGGCCGGGCTCGGCCTGTTTGCTGTCATCGCGCTGATCCTCGGCATGGCCTGGCTCGCGCGCCGCGTGGGCTTGGTGCGCCACGGCAGCGGCGGCGCCACCATGAAGGTGGTGGGCAGCCTGATGCTGGGTGCGCGCCAGAAGGTGGTCATGGTCGAAGTTGGCGATACCTGGCTCGTGCTGGGCGTCTCCGCCGGCGAGATCCGTCCGCTCCACACCCTCCCGGCCCAGCCGGATGCCATGGTCCCGGCCGGCACCACCGCGCCGCAGCCCTTGCAGGGCGGCTTTGGCGAGCGCCTGATGCGCGCGATGCAGGAAAACCTCAAGAAATGAACACGTTGCGTGCCGCCATCGGACGGCATTCCGCCCGCGGCTCCCGCGCGCCTGCCATCTGGCTCGCGCTGCTGCCGGTAGCCGTCGGGCTGGCACTGTCGGCCCTGCCCGAATCGGCCCTGGCCCAGGCGCTGCCCGGCGTGACCAGCAAGCCGGCTGCCGGCGGTGGCCAGACCTGGTCGCTCTCGATCCAGACGCTGGTCCTGCTGACCTCGCTGTCGTTCCTGCCGGCCGCCATGCTGATGATGACGGGCTTCACCCGCATCGTCATCGTGCTGGGCCTGCTGCGCAGCGCGCTGGGCACGGCCTCCTCGCCGCCAAACCAGGTGCTGGTGGGCCTGTCGCTGTTCCTGACCTTCTTCGTCATGTCCCCGGTGTTCGACCGCGTGTACACCGACGCCTACAAGCCGCTCTCGGAGAACAAGATCAGCCTGGAGACCGCCGCCTCGCGCGCCGCCGTGCCGATGCGCCAGTTCATGCTGCGCCAGACCCGCGAGAAGGACCTGGCGATGTTTGCCCAGATGGCCAAGACGCCCGAGATGAACGGCCCGGAAGACGTGCCGTTCTCGGTGCTGGTGCCGGCCTTCGTCACCAGCGAGCTGAAGACCGCGTTCCAGATCGGCTTCACCATCTTCATCCCGTTCCTGATCATCGACCTGGTCGTGGCCAGCGTGCTGATGGCCATGGGCATGATGATGGTGCCGCCGGCGACGATTTCATTGCCATTCAAGCTGATGCTGTTCGTGCTCGTGGATGGCTGGCAACTGCTGCTGGGCTCCCTGGCGCAGAGCTTCATGACCTGACAAGGAGCCTGCCATGACGCCCGAAACAGTCATGACCATCGCCACGCAGGCGATGAAGATGACCCTGATGCTGTCCGCCCCGCTGCTGCTGGTGGCGCTGGCGGCCGGTCTGGTGGTGAGCCTGTTCCAGGCCGCCACCCAGATCAACGAAATGACCCTGACGTTCATCCCGAAGCTGGTCGCCCTGTTCGTGACGATGGTGCTGGTTGGCCCGTGGATGATCAACACCTTCGTCGACTACATGCGCGAGGTGTTCCAGGGCATTCCCGCGCTGGCGCACTGACGCCCGCCTGCCGTGATCGACGTCTCCACGGCCCAGCTCTACGGCTGGATCGCCGCCTTCCTGTGGCCGATGTTCCGCCTGCTTGGGCTGATCGCCACCGCGCCGCTGTTCAGTGAATCGACGATTCCGCGCCGCGCCAAGGTGCTGCTGGCCGGCGCGCTGTCGGTCATCGTCTCACCCACGCTCGGCAATATCCCGAGCGCCACGGTCTATTCGTTCGACGGTTTCCTGATCATCCTCAACGAGGTGGGCATCGGCGTGGCCATGGGCTTCACCATGCGGCTGGTCTTCGCGGCGGTGCAGACCGCCGGCGAGGTGATCGGCCTGCAGATGGGTCTCTCGTTCGCCTCGTTCTACGACCGCTCGTCGGGCGGGCAGACCATGGTGCTGTCGCGCTTCCTGAACATTGTGGCGATGCTGCTGTTCATCGTCCTGGACGGCCACCTGATGATGCTGGCCGTGCTGGTGGAAAGCTTCACCGCGCTGCCCATCGCCGGCACGCCGCTCTCCGGCCACGGCTGGGGCGCGGTGGCCAAGGCCGGGTCGATGGTGTTCTCGGCCGGCACCCTGCTCTCGCTGCCGATGATCGCCACGCTGCTCACGCTGAACCTGGCGATGGGTATCCTGAACCGCGCCTCGCCGCAGCTCTCGATCTTCGCGGTGGGCTTCCCGGTGACGCTGCTCGGCGGCATGCTGGTGCTGACCCTGGTCATGCCGCAGATGGGCGCCTACATGCAGCACATGGTCGAGGCCGGCCTGGCCACCATGGGCGCCGTCCTCGACCAGCTGGCGCCCTAGGTACCTGAAGGGGCGCCGCCCTCCCGCTAGTTCGCCTGCGGCAGCGCGCCAGCCTGCCGCAGCGCGGCGCGGCCGATCTCGAGCCGCTTCGGCCCCTGCTCCATCTTCGGCATGTCCATGTTCATGGCGAAGACATAGCGGTCCTCCCCGCGCGTGACCGAGCCAACCCACCAGCCCACATCGACACCCTCCCGCGCGGACCAGCCGGTCTTGGCCCGCAGCGTGTACGCCGGGGTCTGCTCGATGGTCAGGATGTCATCCAACGCGTCGTAGCTGCGCGCCGAGATGCCCGGCAGCGTGCGCGCCACCACGGCCCGCATGAAGTCGATCTGCTGGTAGGTGGTGATCTTCAGGTGGTTGTTGAGCCAGAACTGGTCCACCGGGCCGCTCACGTCCGCATTGCCGAAGTGGGCCGCGCCGAGGAAGCGGCGGTACTGCTCGGACCCCACACGCCGCGCCAGCGCCTGGTAGGCCGGCACGCACGAGTTCTTCAGTGCCAGCCGCAGCGACACATCGGCATTGCACACCGCCGGCAGGATCGGCTTGCCGTGGTGGGTCCAGACCTTGCCGTCCCAGGGGATCTTGTCGTTGTCCACGTCCGCCACGGCGCCGGTCTCCAGCCCGATCAGCGAATTGAAGATCTTGAAAGTGGAGGCCGGCGAGTAGGCCACGCGGGCGCGCGCCGGGTTGTAGGCGTACAGGCGCGCGGCGCCCACGTCGTAGATCAGCATCGTGCCCTGCGTGCCGGCCGCGTCGAAAAGCGGCTTGAGGTCGAGGTCGAGCGGGGTTTCCTGCTGCGTGTCACGCTGCGCGGCCTTGGCCGCCTGTGCGTGGACCGGGGCGGCAAGCATCAGGGCGGCGGACAGCGCGCCAAGGCAAAGACGGCGGGCAAGGCTGGGAAATCTGTTTGGCATGTTCTGCACCTTTCTGAGGGGAAGATCGAAATGTCATGGGATGACAATCCAGGCCCGGATCGTGGTGCGGAGCATAGGCGCTGATCGCCGGGGCGCCAACCCGGCCGGGTGTAACACGCGTAACATGGCGGGCACGATTCCGCCCCCCGATTCCGCCCCCCATCGCGCCCCTGGTCGTCCCTCAGCCCCCCATGCCCGCCCCGCTCGTCCATATCGACCTGTCCCCGCCATACCGCGTGAACGGCCAGCCCGCGCGCTACCAGTCCGTCTGGCTGCTGGCACGCATCTGGCTGGCCACCGCGCGCGACCATGAAGACCTGCCCGCCGCCGCTGTGCGCGCCCGCTTTGCGGAGGCCGCCGATGTGCGGATGATGGTGTCGCGCGCGTTTGCCGATTTCACGCGCTGGGGCGTACCGGTGGGCTGGGGCGGCGACCCCTCGGCGCCCATCGACCACCTCAGCCCGGCCCGGCGCAGCCGGGGCCCGTTCTGGATGCCACCCGCCAGCGCGCGCCGCCTGCGCTTCGCCGCCGGCGGCAAGGCGCTGGGCGCCGCCGCCGTGGCGCGCTGGCTCGGGCAGCCCACTGCCGATAGCGCTGATGCTGCGCCGCCTGCCGCCGACGATGGCCTCGGCTACGTGATGCGCGACATGGCGTTCTGGAGCCACCTCACCCAGGCCATGCGCGGCGCGCAGGACGGCGTGCCGGGCACGCTCGATGCCGGCGTGGCCGAGTTGTTCCGCGCCGCCCAGCGCAGCGCGGCGGATGACTTCCAGCAGGCGCTGTCGCTGCTCAAGGAGAGCCTGGCGTGGCGCCGCAGCGACCGCCTCGACCAGAGCCGCGCCGCGCTGCGCCGCTTCCACCGCGTGGTGGCGCGGGGCGGCGTCAGCGCGGCCCTGCCCACCTTCGCGGCGATGGGCCACGTGGTGCGCGCGTGGGAACACTACGCGCGCGGCGACCTCGACACCGCACAGGGCGAGCTGGCGCGGCTCAATGCCGATGCCGAGCTGCGCCCGGTGGTGCGCTACAACCCGCGCGTGCGCTTCGAAACGCTGAACCTGGGGGCGCTGGTGCGCAAGAGTCTGGCGCTGCGGCCGGACGACCCCAAGGCCAAACCCGGCAAGGTGGATCGCCACGCCGCCGCGCGCGACGCCCTCCAGGCATTCTCCGGCGCGCTGCAGGCCGGCTACGAGGCCGATTCGGTCGATGCGGTGCAGCACGCCGCCGCCAATATCGGCTGGTCGCTGTGGCTGTTCTGGCAGCACGGGCTGGTCGATGAAGGGCGCGCGCTGGCCGCCGGCGACGTGCAGCGGCAGGCCATGCGCTGGCTGGGCCTGTCCGAATGGATCTGCGACCGCTTTGGCGTGGGCGGCGGCTCGGCCTGGAACACGATCTTCCTGCTGCGCGTGGCACGCGGCACCGCCGATGGGGAGGCCCCCGACAGCGTTGCCGCGTTCCGCAGCCAGCGGCCCCTCACCGTGGCCGCCGCCATCGACGCCCTGCGCCCCTTCCACGCCCCGTTCGCGCCGGCCAAGGGCTTCGTGCGCTGGTCGTCGGTGGCCGCCTTCGCGCTGGAGGAGCACGACGCCGGCCACGTGCGCTACAACGCGCTCCAGCTCGCCAACCTGCTGATGGAATCGGCCTGGTACCTCACCCACGAGCAGGGCGCCACGGCCATCGCCTATACCGCGATGGAGCGGCTGGCGCAGCAGATCGGCGCGCTCAGGCCCGCCGAGCGCGGCTTCTTCCGCGCCGGGCTGCGCGCGTTTCCGCCGGAGTTACGGGCGGCGGCGGCGGAAGCCATGCGCCGCCCGCGCCTTAGCCGCTGAACTGAACCGCCCCCACCGGCAGCGCACGGCGGCGCGGCGCATTGGTCATGTCGGCCACATCGCCGGCCCCGCCCGGCCCGGCAGGCGGAAGAACGCCACCGCCTCGTTGAGCATGCGGCCCTGTTCGTCAAGCGAGCGGGACGCCGTGGCGGCCTCGTGCACGAGGGTGGCGTTCTGCTGGGTAACCTGGTCGATCTGCACGATGGCCTGGTTGACCTGCTCGATGCCCCGGTTCTGTTCGGCGGACGCCGCCGCGATCTCGTTGACGATGCCCGTCACGCGGGCTACCGCCTGGGTCACCTCGCCCATCGTCTTGCCAGCTTCCCCAGCCAGCAAGGCACCTTCGCTCACCTGCGCCACGGAGGCCTCGATCAGCTCCTTGATCTCCTTGGCCGCGCTCGAGGAACGCTGCGCCAGCCCGCGCACCTCGCTGGCCACCACCGCGAAGCCGCGCCCCTGCTCCCCGGCGCGCGCCGCTTCCACGGCCGCGTTGAGCGCCAGGATGTTGGTCTGGAAGGCGATGCCCTCGATGATGCCGGTGATATCGGCAATCTTGGCCGAACTGGCGCTGATGCCGTTCATGGTGTCCACCACGCGGCCCACCGTGCCGCTGCCCTCTTGCGCCACGGTGGCAGCGTTGCGGGCCAGTTCGCTGGCCTGGCGGGCGTTCTCGGTGTTGTGGCGCACCGTGGCGGTCAGTTCCTCCATGCTGGCGGCGGTCTGCTCCAGTGACGCCGCCTGCTCCTCGGTGCGCGCGGACAGGTCCGCGTTGCCGTTGGCGATCTCGCCCGTGGCATCGACGATGCTGGCGCTGCCCTGCCGCACGCGCGCCACGGTTTCGGTCAGGCGGTCGTTCATGTCGCGCAGCGCGCCCAGCAGGCGGCCGGTCTCGTCGTCCGAATTCACCTCGATGTGCATGCCCAGTTCGCCCCGCGCCACGGTGCGCGCCACGTTCACGGCGCGCTGGATCGGGCCGGTGATGGCGCGCGTCAGCAGCAGGCCGCCCATCAGCCCGAACACCACGGCGGCCAGCGAGACCACGATCAGCAGGTTGCGCTGCGTGCCGTAGTCGGCCTCCAGCGCGGCCACCATCTCCTGCTGGCGCTCGTGCGTGAAGGTGGCGTAGGCGTCGGTGGCCTTGACCAGTTCGGCCAGCAGCGGACGGCACTCCGCATTCATCCTGGCGATGGCCGCTTCCTGCTTCTTGTCCAGCGCAAGGCCGACGATGGCTGTCGCCACCGGGCCGTAGCGCGCCTCCACGGCGGCCATGCCGGCGACGAGGCCGCGCGCGGTTTCGCTGACGCCTTCGCGCGACACCATCTCCCTGAGCCTGGTCATGCGCGCCGCCAAGTCGTCATGCGCGCGCAGCACCTCGGCCTTCTCCAGATCGAGGTCTGCCTGCGTCGTCACCAGCACCAGGTTGCGCGCGGCAATCGCGCGGCGGTCCACGGCGGAGCGCACTTGAGCGGCCACCTCGGCACGCGCGTTGAGGCCATCGACATAGGACTTGAAGCCGCTGGTGGCACGGTGCAGCGCGTACAGCGACAGCCCCGACACCAGCAGCACGACCAGCGCCAGCATGCCAAAGCCGGCCACGAGCTTGGTCTTGATAGAAAGATTGCGAAAGCTCACGGTGATCCCCCTTTTCCCGAAGGCTTGCCCGCAGGCATGCCGGATTGCGCGTCACGCACACGCGTGACGGCCGAATCGCTGAGAGCCCGTTCCCCACTCGCTGGCACATCGCGATATGACTGACTCTGCCCTTGCTGGCGCGCTCGCGATTTGGCGCGCGTACGCGCCGTGCTCTGTCTAGTGCGTGGGCTAACGGCAGGCCGTGGAAAGCTTTACCCCTACTGGAGTAGGGCTACCCGCAAGGAGGGAATGGTTAACCCGGGCGAAGTGATGAGGCCGCCGGTTTTCGGTGCAACGCCGCCTCCGGATAGTGTCCATTTTAAAGTTGCATCTGTTATGCATGTTTTATAGAATCGAGCCATCGCGGCGTTCGGCCGCGTATTCAAGCGAGCAACGATGTCCGTCCTGCTGCCGATCTCCTCCCCCTCCCGTCCCGACGCCGGCTATCGCGGACTGCCCGTCTTCGCACTCGGCTTCCGCCCCTTCTATCTGCTTGCCGCGGCCTTTGGCGCGCTGGCCGTGCCGGCCTGGGTGGCGCTCTACCTCGGCTGGTGGCAGCCCGCCGCGCAGCCGTGGATGGGCACCATGGCCTGGCACGCGCACGAGATGGTGTTCGGCTTCGCGGCGGCGGTGGTGGTGGGCTTCCTGTTCACCGCCGGCAAGAACTGGACGGGCCTGCAAACCCCGCAGGGCACCTGGCTGGCCACGCTGGCCGGCACGTGGCTGGCGGCACGCATCCTGATGTGGGCCGGGCCGGCCTGGGCGGCCATCGCCGTGGATGTGGCGTTCCTGCCGCTGTGCAGCTTCAGCTTCTATCGCCTGCTGCGCCGGGCCAGGAACCAGCGCAACATGGGCCTCGCCATCGCACTGGGGGCGCTGGGCGCGCTGAACCTTGCCTTCGACCTCGCCGTGGCCAGCGGCCATCCCGGGCTGGCATTTCAGATGGCCGATGCGGCCACCGGGCTGGTCATCGTCTTCGTCACGGTGATCGGCGGCCGGGTGATTCCGATGTTCACCGCCAACGGCGTGCCCGGCGTGCGCATCCGCCGGGTGGCGACCGTGGAGCGCGCCGTCATCGCGCTGACCCTGCTCGCCGTCGCGGCTCATGCTTCGATGGTGTCGCCGCTGGCCACCACGCTGCTGGCGCTCGGCGCGGCGGCGGCGCATGGCATCCGGCTGGCCGGCTGGGACCCCCTGCGCACCTGGCGCAAGCCCATCGTCGCCATCCTCCACCTGGCCTATGCCTTCCTGCCGATTGGCTTCCTGCTGATAGCCGGCGCCGCGCTGGGCTGGCTGGACCGCTCCACCGCGCTCCACGCGCTGACCGTGGGCGTGATTGGCTGCGCCATCATGGCCATGATCACCCGCACCGCGCTCGGCCATACCGGCCGGCGGCTGGAAACCGGCCATCTGGAACACTTGGCGTACGCTTGCATCGTGCTGTCCGCGCTGGTCCGGGTGGCGCTGCCGGTCTGGCTGCCCGCGCTCAAGGCGCAGGCGGTGGCCGGGGCCGGCGCGCTCTGGGCGGCGGCGTTCCTGTGCTACCTCGTCAAATACACGCCCTACCTGTTGCGGGTGCGCGTCGACGGCAGGGACGGCTGATTTGAGGCTCCCGACGGACGTGATACGATGACCGACAACTGGGATGTCACCCGACGCCCCAGCCAATCCATCACCGTTCCTCCAACAAAAAACGGGAGACATCGATGTTCAAATTCGCCGCAGCCCTTGGCGCCGCCGTGTTGTTTGCATCGGCCAGCGTGCCTGCCATGGCCCAGTCCGCGGACGTGCAGTCCGTCACCACCTCCGCCGAAAAGCTCCGCGTCGCCATGGTCGATCCCGACCAGGCCGCGCTTTCCGCGCTGGTTGCCGAGTCGCTGACCTATGGCCATTCGGGCGGCCGCCTCGACACCAAGGCCAGCTTCATCGGCGACCTGCTCGAGAAGAAGTCCGATTTCGTGTCGATCGCCATCACCGACCAGACCGTGTCCGTCTCGGGCGACGTGGCCGTGATCCGCCACACGCTGTCTGGCGAGACGCTGGACAGCGGCAAGCCCGGCACGGTGAACCTGAAAGTGCTCCAGGTCTGGCAAAAGCAGGGCGGCGCCTGGAAGCTGCTGGCGCGGCAGGCGGTCAAGGCCTGAGGTCGAGCGCTGCCTCCCCTCCCGGACGTTATATGACGTCCTATGTTTTGAATGCCTCCTTCGGGAGGCATTTTCATTGGAGCGCATCGTATGATGACGGCTTTTCCGGTCGATGTTCCCGCGAGGTTGGCTATGCCTATCACCTATCTGCGCAGTCTCACGGCACGCCAGCGCACTGCCCACGCCAACCGGCAACTGGCCGGTTTCCTGTGCTTCGTGGCGGGCGCGGCCAATGCGGGCGGGTTCCTCGCGGTCAAGCAGTACACCTCGCATATGTCCGGCATCGTCTCGGCGATGGCCGACGATCTTGTACTCGGCAACATCGCCCTGCTGCTCCAGGGCCTGGGCGCCTTCCTCTCCTTCCTGCTTGGCGCGGCCTGCTCCGCCATCACCATCAACTGGGCCCGGCGCAACAGCCTGCGCAGCGAATACGCGCTGCCGCTGGTGCTGGAAGCCGGCCTGCTGCTCTGCTTCGGGCTGATGGGCGCGCAACTGGGCCTGAAACAGTGGCTGTTCGTGCCGGCCACGGTGATGTTGCTGTGCTTCATGATGGGCCTGCAGAACGCGATGATCACCAAGGTTTCCAATGCCGAGATCCGCACCACGCACGTCACCGGCATGGTCACGGACATCGGCATCGAACTGGGCAAGCTGTGCTACTGGAACTGGGCGCCGCCGCTGGGCAACCGGCGGCCCGTCACAGCCAACCACACCAAGCTGCGCATGCTCTCCCTGCTGGTGGGACTGTTCTTCGGCGGTGGCGTGGTGGGGGCGCTGGCGTTCAACGGCATCGGCTACGCGGCCACGATTCCGCTGGCGGCGTTGCTGCTGCTGGTGGCGCTGGTGCCGGTGCTTGACGACGTGCTGCCGCGTCTCTTTCTCCTGATGCGCGCGCGGCGGCTGGCGCGGCGCAGCCGCCGCTGGGGCCGCCGGCGCTAGGCGAACCACCCGCCCGCAGGCCCGTCAGCCACCCTAAGCGCGCGCCGCGCGCCGCACCGCCTGCGGCGGCAGGCCGAAACCGCGCACGAAGGCCTCACGCATATGCCGGCGGTCCCGGAAGCCGGTTTCGCGCGCCACCACGTCCAGCGGGTGGCGGCTCTGTTCGATCATCAGCCGCGCCGCTTCCAGCCGCAGGCTTTCGATCGCCTTGGCCGGCGATTGCCCGGTCTCCGCCGTAAAGATCCGGCTGAACTGGCGCGGGCTCAGGTGCACCGTCTGCGCGAGTTCCTCCACCGTCAGCGGCTGGTTCAGGTGCTTGCGCGCGTGGTCGATGGCGCGCTGGATGCGGTCTGACTTCGGCGCCATGTCCAGCAGCTCCGAGTGCTGCGACTGCCCGCCCGCGCGCCGCTGCACCATCACCAGCTTGTGCGCGAGGGACCGCGCCGCGTCCGCGCCAAGATCCTTCTCGACCAGCGCCAGCGCGAGGTCAAATCCGGCCGTCATGCCCGCCGAGGTCCAGATCGGGCCATCGACGATATAGATGCGGTCGTCCTCCACGCGGATGTCCGGGTGCTGCTGCTGCATCGCCCGCGCGTACGCCCAGTGCGTGGTGGCGCGCCGGCCTGCCAACAGCCCCGCCTCGGCCAGCACGAAGGCGCCGGTGCATATCGACGCCGCCCGCCGTGCGCGCGGCGCCGCGCGGCGCACGAAGTCCAGATGCGCCGCCGGCGTCGGCGTGGCCACCGGGTCCCCCACGCCGACGATGATCCACGTATCCACCGCCGTGCGCGGGCCGGCGGCGCGCGTCTCCACATGCATGCCCAGCGAGGAGGCCACCGGCCCGCCTTCCACCGAGTAGTTGTCGATGGCGTAGAACGGCTCGCCCGCCACCATGTTGGCGTACTCGAACACGCTCTGCGTGGCCAGCGCCATCACCTGGAAGCCATCCAGCAACAGAAATCCGATGCGATGCATTGATCACTCCGCTACCCGCCGTGGGGTCATGTCCTGAATCCGTACCATAAACGTCATTTCGGCCATCGTCAAACGTCCCTACGATGGCATCCATGGATTCGACGAATCCGATCCGACAACACGAACCGATTCAACAGGAGCATCACCATGGCAATCATCCCGACCCCTCCCCTCGGCACGGCCCTGATCACGGGCGCTTCCACCGGCATTGGCGCGCTCTACGCGGAGCGGCTGGCGCGGCGCGGCTACAACCTGATCCTGGTGGCCCGCAACCGCGAGAAGCTGAACGCGCTGGCCGCGCGCATCACGGACGAGACGCGCCGCGAAGTGGAAGTGCTGGTGGCGGACCTGAACGACCGCGCCTCGCTGGCGACGGTGGAAGACAAGCTGCGCCAGGACGCCAGCATCACGCTGCTGGTGAACAACGCCGGCGTCGGCACGCACACGCCGCTGCTGGAGAGCGATGTGGCCAACATGACGCGGATGGTTGACCTGAACGTGACCGCCCTGACGCGCCTCACCTACGCCGCCGTGCCGGGCTTCGTGGCACGCGGGCAGGGGTCGATCATCAATATCGCGTCGATCGTGGCGGTGGCGCCGGAGATCCTCAACGGGGTCTATGGGGCGAGCAAGGCGTACGTGCTGGCGCTCAGCCAGTCGCTCCATCACGAGCTGAAGGACCAGGGCGTGCGCGTGCAGGCGGTGCTGCCGGGCGCCACGGCGACCGATTTCTGGGCGATTGGCGGCCTGCCGGTAGAGCACCTCGACCCCGCCATCGTGATGCCGGCGGCGGCCATGGTGGATGCGGCGCTGGCCGGCTTCGACCAGGGCGAGCTGGTCACGATCCCGTCGCTGCACGCCATCGAGACGTGGCAGGCCTATGAAAGCGCGCGCCAGTCGATGATGGGCCAGCTGTCCCGCAACGAGCCGGCCCCGCGTTACGCCACAGCGGGGTAACGGCTAGCGCAGCCCAAGCGAATCAAGCGTCTCTCGCAGGCCCAGCAGCTCGACCATGGTCGCGCCCTGGGCCAGCCGCTCGCGCATCTGCGCCTCCTTCTGCTCGCGCGCCGCGCTGGCGGCGATGACCTCGGGCACCTCGTCCGCTGCCACGATGACGAGGCCATCGCGGTCTCCCACCACGATGTCACCGGGCCGCACCACCGCCCCGCCCAGGACCAGCGGCAGGTTCAGCTTGCCCGGCTGGTGCTTGTTGGTGCCGCGAATGCTGAGGCCCCGGCAGAACACCGCGAAGCCCATCTCGACGATTTGCGAGGCATCGCGCACCGCCCCGTCGATGACCAGCCCGGCGATGCCGATCTGCTGCGCCGCGAAGGTCAGCACATCGCCCCACGGGCCGGCATCGACGAACGCCTTGGCGTCCACGACGAGCACATCGCCCGGGCGCGCCTTGGTCAGCGCGTAGTGAATCATCAGGTTGTCGCCGGGGCGGATGTCCACGGTCAGCGCCGGGCCGGCCAGCCGCATGGACGGGTCCAGCGGCGCGATGCGCGGGTCCACGGCGCCCCGCTGGCCCTGTGCCTCGTGAATCGTGGCGGTGCCCAGGCGCTTGAGCTGGTCCAGCTGGGCGGCGGTGATCGAAATTGTCATGGTGAGCGGCGATGGATGTCAGTCAACGGTCGCGCCGGAGCGCTTGACCAGGGATTCCCAGTACGGCAGTTCCTTGCCGATAGAGGCGCGGAACTGGGCCGGCGTGCCGCGCACATCGCCCGAGCCCATCTCGGCCAGCTTGGCGGCGACGTCCGGCTCGCCGAGCACGGCGTTGAGGTCGTCGCTCAGGCGCTGCACCAGCGGCGCGGGCGTCTCCGCGGGCACAAACAGGCCGTACCAGTTCTCGATCACGAAGCCCGGGAAGCCGGCCTCCTGCATGGTCGGCAGGTCAGGCAGCGCGCGGGCGCGCTTCGCGCCCGTGGTGGCCAGTGGCCGCACGCGGCCGGACTTGAGCTGCGGCGCCAGCGCCGTGGTGGTCTCGAAGGCAATCGGCACCTGCCCCGCCAGCACATCGCTCAGCGCCGGCCCCTGGCCGCGATACGGCACGTGGATCAGGTCCAGATGGCGCTCCAGCTTCAGCAGTTCGCCCGCGAGATGCTGCGGGCTGCCGCTGCCGCCCGAGGCGTAGCTGTACTTGCCCGGCGACGCCTTGACCAGATCCACCAGTTGCCCGACGTTGCTGGCCGGCAGCGCCGTGTTGACGTAGAGCACCAGCGGCACGGACGCCACCTCGCCCACCGGGGCCAGCGCGCGGGTGGGGTCCAGCTTGAGCTTGTACAGGCTGCGATTGATGACGATGCCGGTGTTGTTGCCGAGCAGCGCCGTGCAGCCATCGCCCTTGGCGCGGCCCACGAACTCGGTGCCGATATTGCTGCTGGCGCCGCCCCGGTTGTCCACGATCACCGGCACGCCAAGGCGCTTCGACAAGCCGGGCGCGACGATGCGCGCGAGGATGTCCGTGGTGCCGCCCGGCGGGTAGGGCGAGACGACGCGCAGCGTGGTGCAGGGGTAGGCGGGGGTATCGGCAGCGGCGAGGGCGGTGGATTGCACGCCGGCGAAGGCGGCAGCAAAGGTCGCGGCCAGCGCGAATCCGTACGCCGCGCGCCGGCGCCCATTGGTCTGCGGGGAGGGGAATGCCATGTCTGTCTCCATCTCTATTTATAGTGAGCGAGGGGCCGGGCAGCCCCTTCGCCACGCCGGGCTCAGTGGCCGGCGCGTTGCAGCGTGTGATAGCCGAACTGGCGACGGGCGTCGCGCAGCGCCATGCCTTCCAGCGCGGCGCCGAGAATCTGGTCCTCCACGTCACGCGTGCGCAGCGCGCGTTCGAACACCTCCTGCGCGCGGGCCTGCGGCACCACCACCACGCCGTCCGGGTCCGCCACGATGAAGTCGCCGCTGGCCACGCGCACGTCGCCCAGGCTGACCGGCTGCTCCACGGCCTGCACCTGCACGCGGTCCTTGCCGGTGCGCATGAAGCGGCCGCGCGCATAGAGCGGATAGCCGGCCGCGTCGGCCTCGGAGGTGTCCCGGCAGACGCCGTGGATCACCGTGCCGCCCACCCCGCGATGCGCCGCCAGCCGGCTCATGATGCCGCCCCAGACCGTGCAGTCCACGCGGCCCGCGTTGTCCAGCACGGCCACCGCGCCCTGCGGAATGTCATCGAGGAAATCGCCCACGGTGCCGGGCGTGGCCAGGTCCACCGGCACGAAGGCCACGGTGAAGGCCGGGCCGAACACCTGCGGCTGGCCGGCGATGTGCTGGATGCCCAGCGCGCTGCCGGGCAGGCGGAAATAGTCGAGGGCATCCGAGATCTCGGCGGTCGAGAGCTGGCGGGCACGGGCCAGCCAGTCGGCCTGGCCGGGTTGGGAGGTGTCGGGGGTGTCGCTCATCGTGCTGCGTCTCCTGCTGCTTTTCTCTACGGATGCACGCAGTTTCAAGTAAAGTCCTATCGAGATCAAACATCGAAAAATGGACTCGACCTCAATAAAAATGAACTTACGGCAGCTGCGCTATTTTTGCGAGGTGGTCGATGCGGGCAGCGCGGCGGAAGCCGCCAACCGGCTGTTCGTGGCGCCCACGGCCATCAGCATGCAGCTGGGGCAGCTGGAATCCCTGCTCGGCGCGCCCGTGTTCGACCGCTCCCGCCGCCCGATGACGCTGACCGCCACCGGCCAGTTTCTCTATCCGCGCGCCAAGGACCTGCTCTCGCAGATGCGCCGGCTGGACGAGGAGGCGCGCGCCATCGCCGCCGGCAACCTGGGCTGGCTCGGCATCGGCTTTACGCGTTCGGCCATCTTCTCGATCCTGCCGGCAGCGGTGCAGCGCTTTCGGGAACAGCATCCGGATGTGCACTTGGATCCACTCGAACTGCTGTCCGAGCATCAGCCGGCACAACTGCGGCGCGGGCGTATCGACGTGGGCATCTCGCGCTATGTGGGCGAATTCGAGCGGCCTGCCGACCTGCACTACACCACGCTGTTCGAAGACCCCTTCGTGGCCGCCGTGCCGTTGCAGAGCCCGCTGGCGCAGCGCCGCGCCATTGCCGCGCGCGAGCTGGACGCGCTGCCGCTGATCCAGTACCCGAAAGACCCGCAGAGCGGGTTCGCCAGCCATATGGTGACGGCACTGCGCGACGCCGGCGCCCATCCCACGCCAGGACATGAGGCCATCGAGATCCATACCGCGCTGGGGCTGGTGGCAGCCGGGCTCGGCTTCACGCTGGTAGGGGCGTCGGTGGCGGCGCCGAACCGCACCGACGTCGCCTTCGTGCCGATCGACGATCTCCGCGTGCGCGCCACGCTGGTGGCCGTGACCCGCGCCGGGACACCGAGCCCGGTGATCGACGCCTTCGTGGCCGCGCTCGCCGCCAGCCGGCCCGCCTAGACCATCACGACAATCTTGCCGAACTGGGCGTTGGACTCCAGGTAGCGGTGCGCGTCGACGATGTCGTCGAAGGCGAAGGTGCGCGCGATGACCGGCGCCAGCGACCCATCGCGTACGCCGTCGAGGATGAACGTCTTGGCCGCCGCCAGCTTTGCGGGGTCGCCGGTCACCTCGTGAACGAGGTAGCCGCGCAGCGTCAGCCGCTTGCCGAGGACGGCGGGCAGGGGAAACGGCGTGGGCGCGGGGTCCAGCCCGCCGTATTCGATCAGGATGCCGCCCGGCGCCATGGCGGCGGTGAGCGGCGTGAACAGCGGGCCGCCGATCGGATCGAACACCACGCGCGCGCCCTGGCCCCCGGTGATGGCGTCGATGCGCGCGGCCAGATCCTCTTCCTCCGATGCCACGACGTGGGCGGCGCCCTGCGCCCGCAGCGCCTCGCCCTTGGCGGCGCGGCGCGTGACGGCAATCGGCGTGGCACCGACGCGGTTGGCGATCTGGATGGCGGCCAGGCCCACGCTGCTCGAGGCGGCCGTCACCACGACGAAGTCCCCCCGGCCCAGCCCGGCGATGTCGATCAGCGCGCCGTAGGCGGTGAGGTATGGCATCCACAGGGCGGCGGCTTGGGCCCAGCCCTGTGTCTCGGGATGGCGGACCACTGCTGCGGCCGGCATCGTGATGATTTCCCCGTAGGTCGGCCAGCGCGCCATCGAGATTGGCGGGATCACGCTGACCGCGTCCCCGACTGCCACCTCGCTCACGCCCTCCCCCGCCGCCGCAATGATCCCCGCCGCCTCAAGCCCCAGCCCGGACGGCAGCGGCGGCGTCTCTATATAGGTACCGGCGCGCATCAGCGCCTCGGCCCGGTTCAGCCCGAGCGCCTTGACCCGGATCTGCACCTCGCCGCGCGCGGGCGGGGGCACCTCGATGTCCTCGATCCGGAGCACCTCCGGGCCGCCGCGTTCATGGAAACGGATTACGCGTGCCATCACTCGCCTCATTCGTCTTGATTGGGAACGAATACACTATGACAGGCCGCCTATCCGCGATAAATGGCCGGTTTTCCAGAACACTGATAACCAGGAGTTTCCAATATGGACCGACTGACGAGCATGGCCGTGTTTGTGAAGGCGGTGGATCTCGGCTCCTTCTCGGCGGCCGCCGATGCGCTCGAGCTATCGGGACCGATGGTCGGCAAGCATGTACGGTTTCTTGAGGAACGCCTGGGCGTGCGGCTGATTACCCGCACCACGCGGCGCCAGAGCCTGACCGAGTTCGGCCGCGAGTATTACGACCGCTGTCGCGTGGTGTTGGCGGAGGCGGAGGCCGCTGACGCCCTGGCCGCCGATCATGCCGACCAGCAGGCCGCACCGCGCGGCCGGCTGCGCGTGGCCGTGCCGGTGCACTTCGGCCGGCGCTGCGTGGCGCCGGTGCTGCTGGCGCTGACGCGGCAATATCCCGGGCTCGAACTCGACCTGTCCTTCAGCGACCGTTTCTCGGACTTGATCGAAGATGGCTTCGACCTGGCCATCCGCACCGGAGAGCCGGACGACAAGGCCGGCGTGGTGGCCCGCCGCGTGGCACGGCAGATCATGATTGTGTGCGCGTCGCCCGGCTATCTGGCGGAGGCCGGCACGCCGCTCGGGATCGATGACCTCGCGCAGCATCGCGCCGTGGTCTACCGGCGCTCGGGGCGCATCCGCCCGTGGCAGTTGCCGGGCGACGATGGCACGCCGGTGCCGGTCCTGCCCGCCCACACGGTGCGGATGGACGATCTCGACGCCCTCGCGGACGCCGCCGCGATGGGCCTCGGCCTGGCGTGGCTGCCGTACTGGCTGGTGCGGGATCGGATTCAGGCGGGAACGCTGGTCCGCCTGCTGCCTCAGCGCCCCGGCTTTCCCTACGATGCCTACGCGCTGTGGCCCCACATGCCGCACACGCCCCATCTGCCGCGCAAGGTGCGCGTCGCCGTGGATGCGCTGGCCGCCGAACTGCCGCGCATGATGGCGTGAAACCACGATGACATCGGCCAGACTTTATTAGAGGTTCAAGTGCAGCAATCGTCATAACAGCTTCACGCTCCCTCCCTAGCATGGCGGGCTTCCGTTCGCTCCCCGGCCGCCGCGCCTGCCCACCATGCTCTCTCCCCGCCATTCCCGTACCCTGATCGCCAGCCTGATCGGGGCCATGCTGCTGGCCGCCTGCGGCGGCAGCGACGACAACAACACCAACAACACGGGCGCATCGACCCCGCCGCTCGCCGTGCCGGCGGCCCCGAAAGACCTCGGTTTCGTCGATAGCGCGCCCGTGGCCGACCAGGCGGCGGTGCTGCCGTTCGTCGACTTCGCCTACACCAACCAGCGCGGGGATGCGCGCTACGCCACGAAGGACACCAACGCCGGCGTGCGCGTGCTGGGCGGCTTCCTCGACCTGTGGCAGCCCCGCTCGCTGATCGTCGATGCCGGCACCACCGCAGCGGCCAACGGCAGCTTCCCGGCCGTGGTGGCCTCGGACTGGACCGGCCTGCCCGGCGACGCCACCGACGGCACGATCCGCAACGCCGCCGTGCTCGCCGCCAACATCGACTACGTGGCCAGGGTGACCGCGCAGCGCACCGCCGCCCAGACGCTGGCCGCCTATCTCGACGACCGCCGGGGCAAGGCGTACAGCATCACCGACGGCATGGGCCCGCTGACCCCCGCATGGCGCACCGCCGCCCAGCAGACCACCACGATCACCGACATCGCCGCCGACGCCACGACCGTGCTCTACAACGACAGCGGCAACAACACCGGCGTGGCCGGCAGCGCCAACACGGCGTTCGGCACGGTGGTGGACTTCGTCAACAACATCGGCGAGAACGGCTCCACCGAACCGGCCAAACGCTTCTTCAAGTACGCGCGCCCGTGGCGCTGGAGCGCCAGCGTGCAGGTGGTGCCGGCGCTGGAACCGGCCAAGAGCCCCACGCCGGCCACCGATGGCGGCTATACCAGCGGCCACACCGCCGAAGCGGTGCGCGACGCCATCGCCATGGCCTACGTGGTGCCCGAGCGCTTCCAGGAGATGGTGGCGCGCGGCCTGGAACTCGGCGAGAACCGCATCCTCGCCGGCATGCACTCGCCGCTGGACGTGGTGAGCGGCCGCATGCTCGGCCAGGCCACGGCGGCGGCCAGCATCGCCACCGGCAACAATGCCGCCCGCAAGGACGCGGCCTACGCCCAGGCCCGCAGCACGCTGATGGCGGCGGCCAACGTCACCACCGACGCGGCGTTCCGTGACTTCGCGCATTCGGGCAGCACCGCCACCGACCGCTTTGCCGACTACGCCACCAACAAGGCCAACTACCTGCGCCGCATGACATTCGGCTTCGCGCCGATCGCCGATACGACGAAGCCGGCGGTGGTGCCGAAGGGGGCCGAGGTGCTGCTGGAGACGCGCCTGCCGTACCTGGACGCCGCCCAGCGCCGCGTGGTGCTGAAGACCACGGCCGTGGCGTCGGGCTACCCGGTGATGGACGATGCCGAAGGCTGGGGCCGCCTGAACCTGTTCGCCGCTGCCGATGGCTACGGCGCGTTCCGGGGCGACGTGGTGGTGAACATGGATGCCAGCCGTGGCGGTTTCCACGCGCTGGACACGTGGCGCAACGACATCGGCGGTGATGGCAAGCTGACCAAGCAGGGCACGGGCACGCTGCGCCTGGGCGGCCAGAACACCTACACGGGCGGCACGCAGGTGACGGCCGGCATGCTGCAGGCGGTCTCGGCCACGGCATTTGGCAAGGGAGAGGTCTATCTGGGCGGCGGTACGCTGGCGTCGAGCGCGGACGCGCAACTGGTCATCGCCGGCGCGTTCACGCAACTGGCCGACACCACGCTGCAACTCGACATCGGCAGCGGCGGCGCGGGGCGCCTCGCGGTCAGCGGCATCGCCACGGTGGCGGGCGGCACGCTGGCGGTGAACTTCCGCAGCGGCTTCCGTCCGTCGGTGGGCGACACCATCGCGCTGCTGAACTGCGGCAGCCTGCGTGGCCGCTTCACGACGATCTCGGTGCCGGGCTACAAGACCACGGCGGTCTACACCGAGACGGGCCTGTCGATCCGCATCGACGGCACGGCCTGAGGGAGCTGAGGGAGCTGAGGGAGCTGAGGGAGCTGAGGGAGCCTGAAGGGCTAGAACACGCCGAGCGCGAGGCCGGCCGCCAGGCCGGCGCCAAGCTCGGCGCAATGGTCCAGGTCGTCCTGGCCGATCTGTTTCGTGGCGAGGATGGCTTCCGGCGTCTGCGCCCTGGTGCAGACAATCAGCGTCGGCGCCACGCGGTTGAGGCGCCAGCCCGTGGCGATGCGCTCAAGCTGGCGCTGCGCGTTCTGGCCGTCACTGCCGGCGCAGATCATGGCCGCGTAGGGGCGGCCGTTCACGCGGTCCAGCACCGGGTAGTAGCAGCGGTCGAAAAAATCCTTCATCAGGCCGGACATCGCCGCCAGGTTCTCCGGCGTGGCGAACAGGTAGCCGTCGGCCGCGAGCACATCGGCGGCGCCGGCCTCGGTGGCGCGCAGCAGCCGGACGGCCACGCCCTCCTGCCCGCGCGCCGCCCGGGCCGCCGCCTCCGCCATCTGCGCCGTGCCCCCGGTCATCGTGTGATAGACGATCAACAAGGTCTTCATGGTGCGCCGACTCTACCATGTGGGACCGGGCGTGTTCAGCGCGCAGAGTCGAGCACCTCGCCTGCCGACTGCACGGCCTGGGCCTTGGTGTAGCTCTCGATCAGCAACTGGTAGGCCGGGAAGATCTTCGTGTAGACCTCGGCCCACTGCCGGGCATCGTCGCGATGCCAGGTCTGCTGGAGTTCGGAGGCCACGGCGGCGGTGTCCATCGGCACCACGCCGGCCTGCACCACGCGCGCCAGCGTGATCTCCTGGGCCATTTTCGAGTAGGTGCCGGACGCATCGACCACCGCGAACACCTTGTAGCCGTCGGCCACCGCGCTGATCGACGGAAAGGCCATGCAGACGCTGGTGATGGTACCGGCGATGATCAGCGTCTTCCGCCCGGTCTCCTTCACGGCGGCGACGAACTCGGGGTTGTCCCACGCGTTGATCTCGCCCCTGCGCGCCACATAGCGCGCGTGCGGCGCATTCTCATGGATTTCGGGAATCAGCGGGCCGTTGGGCCCCTGCGGCACGGACGCGGTGGTGATGACCGGCAGCTTGCAGAGCGTGGCCATCCGGGCCAGCGCCGCCGCGCGCTGGCGCAGTTCGGGCATCGGCATGTCGCCGATGGTCTGAAACAGGCCGCTCTGATGGTCGATCAGGAGCATCGCGGTATCGGAGGGGTCGATAACAGGACGCTGGCCGTTGAAGTTTGCCGGGCTGCTCATGGTGGTTCTCCTTGGAGGTGAGTGCGGACTCAGCATAGGCTGCCCGCGGCTTTGGCTGTAGACTCGGATTCACGCTCTCAGCGTCCTATTTCGTGAACGACAAACCCAGGCACGCATGCAAGATCTGAACGATCTCTACTACTACGTGGAGGCAGTGGAACATGGCGGCTTCGCGCCGGCCGGCCGTGCGCTGGGGGTGCCGAAGTCCAAGCTCAGCCGGCGCATCAGCCTGCTGGAGGAGCGGCTCGGCGTGCGGCTGATCCACCGCTCCACGCGCCAGTTCGCCATGACGGAGATCGGCCGCACCTACTACGAGCACTGCAAGGCGATGCTGGTGGAGGCGGAGGCGGCGCAGGACGCCATCGACATGACCCGCGCGGCGCCGCGCGGCATTGTGCGTGTGACGTGTCCGGTGGCGCTGCTGCAGGTTCACGTCGGCGCCATGCTGGCGGACTTCATGGTGCGCCACCCGCATGTGACGCTTCATCTGGAAGCGACCAACCGGCGCGTGGACCCGGTGGCGGAAGCGGTGGACGTGGCCATTCGCGTCCGGCCGCCGCCGCTGCAGGACAGCGACCTGGTCATCCGCGTGCTGGCCGAACGCACGCAATGCCTGTTCGCCAGCGCCGACCTCGTGCGGCAGCGTGGCCTGCCGCAACGCCCGGCGGACCTGGCCGACTGGCCGAGCCTGAGCCTGGGCGCGCCACAGGCCGAGCATGTCTGGCGACTATGCGGCCCCGATGGCGAGGCGGCGGACATCCGCCATCGGCCACGCTTCGTGACCGGCGACATGATCGCGCTGCGCACCGCCGCGCTGGCGGGGGTGGGCGTGGGACACCTGCCGGTGATGATGGTGTCGGCGCAGTTGGCCGAGGGTTCGCTGGTACGGCTGCTGCCGGAATGGGCGCCCCGGCCCGAAATCCTGCACGCGGTCTTCCCCTCCCGGCGCGGCCTGCTGCCGTCGGTCCGGGCGCTGGTGGACCATCTCGCCGAAGCGTTCGGGGCGCTGCGCGAAGCCTAGCGCCCCGGGCGCGGGACGGCGCGGGACGGCCCGGGCCGGCGCCGTCCCATCGGCGAAATCAGGGCGGCTTACTTGCTGCCCTTGACCGTGGTGTAGCTCGTGATCAGGTTGCGGTAGTCGGGAATGTGGTTCGAGAACAGCGTGCCGAGCCCCTCGATGTCATTGCGCCAGTCGCGGTGCAGCTCACACGCCACGCCGAACCAGCTCATCAGCTGCGCGCCGGCCTGGGTCATGCGCTGCCAGGCCGCGTCCCGCGTGATCGGGTTGAAGGTGCCGGAGGCATCGGTGACCACGAAGACGTCATAGCCTTCCTCGATGGCCGACAGTGCCGGGAAGGCGACGCAGACCTCGGTGACCACGCCGGCGATCAGCAGCTGCTTCTTGCCGGTGGCCTTCACGGCGGCGACGAAGTCGGCGTTGTCCCAGGCGTTGATCTGGCCGGGGCGCGGAATGAACGGCGCCTCGGGGAACATCGTCTTCAGTTCCGGGGCGAGCGGGCCGTTCGGGCCATCCTCGAAGCTCGTGGTCAGGACGGTGGGCAGGCCGAAGTATTTGGCACAGTCGGCCAGCGCCAGCACATTGTTCTTGAACTTGTCGGGTTCGATATCACGCACCAGCGACATCAGGCCGGCCTGATGGTCCACCAGCAGCACGGCGGCTTGGGACTTGTCCAGGCGGTTATACGTTTTGGTCATCATGCGCTCCAATGGAAGACCTGGGCCGGGCGGACGGGCATCCGCCCGGCGGGGGTAGCCCTGCGGGCCAGGCTCCGCCGCGAAACGGCGGCGTGAAGTCCACTGTAGGCGATCCATCGGCAGCGCGGCAGTCATGAAATGCGGATCGCAGCGTCCTGGCAAAGGAACGCTGCGCGGGACTGCCATCCAACCAGATCGGACCGATCAGACCAGATTGATCTCTATATGGATGTTGCCGGTGAGGGCCTTCGAGTACGGGCAGGTCTGGTGGGCCGTCTCCACCAGCGCCTGCGCCACATCGCGCGGCACGCCCGGCAGGCTCACGTTCAGGCGCGCCTGCAGCAGGTAGGCATCGCCGGCCTTGCCGAGGTCCACTTCGGCGTCCACGGCGGTATCGCCCGGCAGTTGCACCTTGCGGGCCTTGGCCGCAATGCCCATGGCGCCGATGAAGCACGCGGACCATCCGGCGGCCAGCAGCTGTTCCGGGTTGGTGCCGATGCCGCGGGTGCCCGGCGAGGCCAGCTTGATGTCCAGCCGGCCGTCGTCGCTGCGTGCCGCGCCGTCACGGCCGCCGGAGGTGATGTGGACCTTGCCGGTGTACAGGACGTTTTCGATACGGGTCATGTCGTTTTCCAGTTTGCGGGTTGAAATGCGTGGATCCAGTCGGGCGGATCAGGTGAATCAGGTGAATCAGGTGAATCAGGCGAATCAGGCGTAGGCGCCGTCGAGGTAGGGGTCGACCGTGCGTGCCGGGTCGGCGGAGACGCCGGTGCGGTCCAGGCCGGCCACGATGCGGGCGCCGTCCGTGTACGGATCGACATTACGGGCGCCATCGGTGAACGGGTCGACGTTGCGGGCGCCGTCGCTGTACGGGCTGCGGGCGTCCTGCACGGAGCGGGCACCGTCGCTGTACGGGTTGCGCGGCTCCTGCACCGAGCGGGCACCGTCGGTGTAGACATCACGGGCGCCGGTCACGGCGGCTTGGGCGCCGGCAGCGGCGGCAACGAGGGCGACGGCGAGAACGAGGCGCTTGGCGATGGAGGTCATGATCGTATTTCCTTGAAGTTTGGGTTCGGTAGTCATTCAGGTATTGCGAGGCGGGTTGCGGTGCGTCTGGTTTGTTCGCTTGCCGCGCTGCCACGGAATGCATTTAAGTCGACGGACGTATCGCGCCCGTAGCGATTTGGGGGCCTTACTGTCAGGGCACGTATCGCTGCGGGAGCCAGATACAAAGGCGTACAAAAAGGGGGCGGGACGGAGGGGGGAGGACCCCGATCCGGCGGGATTCGGGTGACGGGAACGGACCAAAGCGGGCAAATCGGACGCTACCGGGCCGATCGGCGAGCCCGCCGGCCGCCGCCATGTATCACTCTGTATCTGGCGACGGCCTCGCCACAGTGGCATACGCCCAGCCGCGCTGGCGACACATCGGCGATATGCGCAGCGGGTCTGATCGAGGCAAGCCAATCTTCCTACCGGATGCCAATCATGACCCTGCTGATACTTGCCTATATAGGTGGCGCACTCACCATCCTGAGCCCGTGCATCCTGCCGGTGCTGCCCTTCGTGTTCGCCCGCGCCGGCCAGCCCTTCGTGCGCAGCACGCTGCCGATGCTGGCCGGCATGGCGCTGACCTTTGCCGCCGTGGCCTCGCTGGCCTCGGTGGGCGGCGCCTGGGTGGTGCAGGCCAATCAGGTGGGGCGCTACGCCGCGCTGGTCCTGCTCACGATCTTCGGCGCGAGCCTGCTGCTGCCCGCACTGGCGGACCGGCTGGCCAGACCCGTGGTGGCACTCGGCAACCGGCTGGCCGGTGATGGCGACACCTCCACGGTATGGCGCTCGCTGCTGCTCGGCGTAGCCACCGGCATGCTCTGGGCGCCCTGCGCCGGGCCGATCCTTGGCCTGGTGCTGACCGGCGCGGCGCTCAATGGCGCCAGCGTGGAGACGTCGCTGCTGCTGGCCGCCTACGCGGCGGGTGCTGCCAGCTCGCTGGCCGTGGCGCTGGGCATCGGCGGCCGGGTCTTTGCGGCGATGAAGCGGTCGATGGGCGCCGGCGAGTGGCTGCGGCGCGGCCTGGGCGTGGGCGTGCTGGCTGGCGTGGCGATCATCGGCACCGGCACGGACACCGGACTGCTGGCGCGGCTGTCGGCCGGTAGCACCACCGGAATCGAACAGGCGCTGCTCAATGCGGTGGAAAAGGCCCGCGACATGCCGTCGCAGGCCGCAAAAAACGGCGCTAATGCCGCCAATACCGCTAATACCGCTAGCAACGCCAACCACACCAATGACGGCATGCTGCTGGCCGCCAACGACGTCCGCGTGGGCTTCCCGGGCGGTGTGCCGGGTGCCTTGCCCCCGCTGCCGGTCGAAGGCCGCCTGCCGGCGCTGGATGGCGCGGTGCAATGGCTCAACTCGGCCCCGATCACCCGGGAGCAGTTGCAGGGCAAGGTCACGCTGGTCTACTTCTGGACCTATTCCTGCATCAACTGCATCCGCTCCCTGCCCTACCTGCGCGCCTGGGCGGACAAGTACAAGGACCAGGGCCTGACCGTGATCGGCGTGCATACGCCGGAGTTCGCGTTCGAGAAGCAGCCCGAGAACGTGCGCCGTGCGGTGGCGGACTTCCGCATCGGCTTCCCGGTGGCCATCGACAGCAATTACAAGATCTGGCAAGCCTTCGACAACAGCTACTGGCCGGCGGCGTATTTCGTGGATGGTCGCGGCAATATCCGCCATCACCAGTTCGGCGAAGGTGGCTATGCAACGTCGGAACGTGTGATTCAGGCGTTACTTGCAGAGGCCGGCGACAAGTCGGTGGCCAGCGGGCTGGTCGCCCCGGAGGCGCGCGGCGCGCAGGCCATGCCGGACCTGAACAACGTGCGGTCGGGCGAGACCTATGTCGGCTACCAGCAGGCTACCAACTTCGCCTCCCCCGGCGGCCTGCGGCCCGATGCGGCGCGCGACTACACGGTCGGCAAGCTGGACCTGAACAGCTGGGGGCTGTCTGGCCGCTGGACCGTGGGAGCGGAGCAAGCGACACTTGACCGGGCCAACGGCACCATCGCCTATCGCTTCCATGCGCGCGACCTGCACCTTGTGCTCGGCCCGGCAGCGAATGGCCAGGCGGTGCGCTTCCAGGTGACCATCGACGGCAAGCCGCCTGGCACCAGCCATGGCGCGGACACCGACGAGAATGGCAATGGCGCGGTCACGCAAACCCGGCTCTACCAGCTGGTGCGGCAGGCGGGCGAAGTTGGCGACCACACGTTCGAGATCCGCTTCCTCGATCCGGGCGTGCAGGCTTATGCGTTCACCTTCGGCTGATGGTGGAATAGCAACGTAATCGTCACTTTCGCGGGGCTTCCCCGCGCATGCGGTAAACTACGCCCCGTTCTGCCGGCCGGGGCGCCGCTGCATCCAGCCCCTCCCAGCATCATTTGCCCGGCAAACACCCCTCTGCTTCACCTTCGCTCCGGGGACTGCGCCGCCCATCGCGCGCAGCCGCCCGGTCATTGACCTGCGCCCCCCATCGGAGACCTATCCGGGAACCCTTCCGGGAACCCGTCGGCGACCCATCGGGGACCGCGCGCAGGACTGAATCCCTCAGGCAGTTTGTCTGACTCCACCCTCCCGGGGCACGCGTGCGTGTGCCGCGGGCGGATCCGTTTTCCGGAGGACAACGCAATGAAGAAGCCAGCCAGCCTTTGGCTGCTTGCGGCCGGGCTCCTGCCCGTCGCCGCCCACGCCGCACCGGGCGTGACCCTGTACGGCATCGTCAGCTCGGCGGTGCGCTATACGTCGAACATCGACGGTCATCACAACGACCAGGCCGCGCTGGTCTCGGGCGGCATGGTCGGCAGCCGCTGGGGCCTGAAGGGCGATGAAGACCTGGGCGGCGGCCAGCACGCCATCTTCCAGCTGGAAAGCGGCTTCGCCAGCGACGACGGCCGCACCGCCTACAACGCGCTGTTCGGCCGGCAGGCCTGGGTGGGCCTGAGCGGCGACTGGGGCAGCCTGACCTTCGGCCGCCAGTACAACGCCCTCAACAACATCGGCTGGGCGTTCGACCCGCTCGACCAGGGCTGGGGCAATTTCTGGTCCGATCCGCTCTACATCGGCGGGGACATCTTCTTCCAGGATTACCGCATCGACAACAGCGTGGTCTACCAGCGCACCGTGGGGCCGTTCTCCGTGCAGCTGGACTACGGCGCCGGCGAGCAGGCCGGCAGCATGGGGCGCGGCACCACGCTCGGCGGCGGGGTGAAATACCAGCAGGGCCCGGTGGTGCTCGGCGTGGCCTACGACCAGCGCCGCAGCGACGATGGCGCCAACACGCTACGCAACTACTCGGTGGGGGGCTCCTACGCGTTCGGCAAGGCTACGGCCTACCTCGGCCACATGGGCCGGCGCGAGTCCGCCGGCGACGCGCGCTTCGCCATCTCGTTCGTCGGGCTCGGCTACCAGCTCACGCCGGCGTTTCACGTCTCGGGCGCCTATTACCGCTACCAGCAGTCTGGCAACGTGACCACGCAGTTCCAGGACACCCCGGTGCGGCTGGGCGGCGGCAACGCGGACAGCATCGCGCTGGTGGGCGACTACGCGCTCTCCAAACGCACCAGCGTCTATGTGGAGGCGGATATCGTGCATGCGCGCGGCGGCGCGGTGGGGCGGGAGACCGAATACTGGGCCGGCACGCCGGCCACGGATGTGGACGACACCACCCGCATCGGCGTGATGGTGGGCATGCGACACCATTTCTGAAGCCGCGCTATCATCGCCCGCTCCGTCCGTTAAACCTCTGTTCAACCTGGGAGCCGGCGATGACCGCGAACATGGACACCATCGAGATCAAGGCGTTTCTGCCGGCGCGGGATTTCGACCTGTCGAAGCGCTTCTACCTCGACCTCGGCTTCACGGAGGCCTGGGGCAGCGACGAGATGGCCTACCTGCACGCCGGGCGCTCAAGCTTCCTGCTGACGCGCTTCTACGAGAAGCCGTTCGCCGAGAACCTGATGATGTCGCTGCTGGTGGTGGATGTGGAGGCCTGGTGGCAGCACGTGGTGACCCAGGACCTGGGCGCGCGCTACGGCGTGCGCGTGAACCCGCCCGAGGACCGGCCCTGGGGCATGCGCGACTTCACGATTGACGATCCGTCCGGGGTGCTGTGGCGGATCGGCCAGTCCATCGACCAGCCGGCCTGACGGCTGTCTTGGCTCCCTTCCTTCCGCTTTACGCTTATGTCTTCGATACTTACTCCCCGCGAGCCCGGCGACGCCGCCTACTACCAGCTTCTGGCCGATAGCTACCAGCGGCTGCTGGGCCGCGCACTGGTGCCGGAGCCGATGCCGGCCACCAAGGCGGCCCGCTGGCTCTACGAGGAAGCGCCGTTCGCGATACTCGCCCACAACACCGCGCCCGATCCGGTCTTCGTCTACGGCAACCTGGCCGCCCAGCAGCGTTTCGAGTACGACTGGGCGGCCATCACGCGGCTGCCGTCCCGGCTGTCTGCCGAGCCACCCAATCAGGCCGAGCGGCAGGCGTTCCTGGCGCGCGTGCAGCGCGTGGGCTACGAAACCGGCTACACCGGCGTGCGCATCACCCGCACCGGCAAGCGCTTCATGATCGAGGAAGCCACCCTGTGGCAGCTGATCGACGCCGACGGCGTGCTGCATGGGCAGGCGGTGATCATTCCCCGGACGCGCGACCTGTAGGGACGCGCCGTGACCTTGATTTGCGCGTGACTTTGGCGTGCCCTGAACGTCACTTGACCGGCGAGACCAGCGGCGCGCCCTTCCGGACCACATAGGTCGCCAGCTCCGATGCCTTGCCACGCCCCACGTTCTTCGCCACGTGCGCGGTGCCGTCCGGGATGAACAGCGCCTCGCCGGCCTTCAGCGTCACCGGCGCGCGGCCCTCCAGCTGGTATTCGAGTTCGCCCGCCAGCACGTAGGCGATTTCCTCGCCCGGATGGGCATGCTTGATCGAGACGGCGCCCGGATCGAAGTCCACCCGCACCTGCACGGCTTCGCGCCCCGGCGTGCTCAGGTCGCTCTGCACCAGGTCCGTACGGTGGAGGCCGACGTTCTGGGCGTGCGCGGCCTGAAAGAGCCCCGCGCCGATCAGCAGGGCGGCGGCGGCAAGGGTGCGGCTGGAGGTACGGGCGGGGGTGCGGGTGGAGGTCATGAGAAGCCTTTGCGATGCAGTGGAGGGAGTCGCCATTGCATCGCGCCGGTGTGTGGCGCGTGTATCGGGCCGGGGGCGGTTCTGTATGCCGGTGTACGAACGCCGGGCGCCGATACGCGGCGATACAATGGCCCCCACGCCCGCACCGCTGCGGGCCGGCACCCTCCCCCAACGTAGGTTCCCGACTCCAACCCCATGACCGTAGACAAGCCACTCCTGGACGCCTTCGCCCCGACCGGCGTGCTGCGTGCCGCGATCAACCTGGGCAATCCGATTCTTGCGCACCGCGTTGACGTTCCCGCCGCTGGCGGCGCCGGCGGCGCTGGCGGCGTATCCGTGGACCTGGCCGGCGCGCTGGCCGAGCGGCTGGGCGTGAAGCTCGAGCTGGTGGTGGTGGAAACCGCCGGGAAGTCGGTCGATCTGGTGGCGAACGAGCAGGCCGACATCGGCTTCTTCGCCATCGACCCCAAGCGCGGCGCCAGCATCGCCTTCACCGAGCCCTACGTGCTGATCGAGGGCTACTACCTCGTGCATAACGACTCGCCGGTGCACACCAACGCGGACGTGGACCACGCCGGCACCCGGGTGGTGGTCGGCAAGGGCAGCGCCTACGACCTGTTCCTGTCCCGCGAACTCCAGCATGCAGAGATCGTGCATGCGCCGTCGTCGCAGGAGGTGGTGCGCACCTTCCTCGAACAGGATCTCGACGTGGCCGCCGGGGTCCGCCAGCAGCTGGAGGCCGATATCCGGGGCCTGCCCAACCTGCGCCTGCTGGACGAGCGCTTCATGGTGATTCGTCAGGCGATGGGTGTGCCGAAGTCTCGCGGCGACGCGGCGGCGTCCTTCCTGGCGTCGTTTGTCGAGGAGCGCAAGGCGTCCGGCGCGGTGGCGGCGGCGCTGCAGAAGCACCACATCCACGGCGCGACCGTGGCGCCTCTGGCGGGGGGCTGAGCCCTCATCGACACACAGCGACGCTCAGCGAGGACTCGTCGCCCGCGCTGTCTCCCTTCTTTGCGCCTTCAGCAGCGGCGGGCGTGGCGTCCGCGCTGCGCTTCGTCCGGGTTCGCTTGGTGGTGGGCTCGTTGGTTGGCATTCGAGGGATGTGCTTAGCGGATGGCAATACATCATTATTACATTGTCCGCATTCCGTCCCACCTGCCCCCTCACCCCCCGAACAACTTCGCCGGCACCGTCACCAGCGCCGGGAACACCACCATCAGGAACATGATGGCGAACTCGGCGATCATGAACGGCACCACGCCCCGGGTGACCTCGTCCATCTTCATGCGTCCCACGCCGGCCACCACGTTCAGTACCGTGCCCACGGGCGGCGTGACCAGTCCGATCGAGTTGTTGATGATGAACATCACCCCGAAGTACACGGGATCGATGCCGGCTGCCTTGATCACGGGCATCAGCACCGGGGTCAGGATCAGGATGGTCGGCGTCATGTCCATGGCCGTGCCGACGATCATCACCAGCACCATGATCGCTGCCATCAGCAGGATCTTGTTGCCCATGAACGGCTGGAGCAGCTCCACCACCTTGGACGGCAGGTCCGCCACCGTGATCAGCCAGGCGCTGACCATGGCCGCCGCGATCAGGAACATGACCACGGCGCTGGTCTTGGCCGCCGTGACGAAGATGCCGCGCAACTGGGCGAAGCTCAGCTCGCGGTAAACCACCATCGACACGAACAGGGCATACGCCGCCGCCACCACGGCGGCCTCCGTGGGCGTGAACACGCCCATGCGCAGCCCGACCAGGATGATCACCGGCAGCATCAACGCCCACAGCGCATGGCGGAACGCCGCCAGGATCTCCGTGCGCGACTTGCGCGGCGGCGGCTCCAGGTGCTCGCGCCGCGCCAGCCAGGCCCAGGTGAGCCACAGCGCCACGCCGATCAGCAAACCCGGCACGATGGCAGCGAGGAACAGCTTGGAGATGGACACGTTGGCGGCCACGCCAAAGATCACCAGCCCGATGCTTGGCGGAATCACGGGCCCGATCACGCCCGTGGCGGCAATCAGCCCGCCCGCCGTTTCCTTCTTGTGGCCGGCGCTGACCATCATCGGCAGCAGCAGCGCGGTCAGCGCGGCGGCGTCCGCCACGGCCGAGCCGGAGAGCGCCGACAGCAGGCACCCGGCCATGATGGTGACGTAGCCCAGCCCGCCCTTGATATGCCCGACCAGCGCCAGCGCCAGATCGACAATGCGGCGCGACAGCCCGCCCACGTTCATGATCTCGCCAGCCAGCATGAAGAACGGCACTGCCAGCAGCGGGAAGCTGTCGGCGCCGCCGATCACGTTCTGCGCCAGGATCTGGGCGTCGAACATGTCCAGGTGCCACATCAGCGCCACGCCGCTGGCCAGCAGCGCGAAGGCGATCGGCATGCCGATCAGCATGGCGCCCAGCAGCGAGCCGATAAAGACGGTGATGGTCATGCGCGCCTCCCGGTGCTGCCGAGGTCCGCGGCATCCACCGCGTCCGCCTGGTCGAGAATCTGCTTCATCTGTACCGCTTCCTCGGACTCCTGCACCATGACCAGTTCGTCCTCGGCGAGCCTCCCGGACAGCAGGCGCCAGAGATCCAGGGCGATGATGACGCCCGCGAGCACCGAGAACACGATGCCGGCGGCGTACACAATCGCCATCGAGGCGCCGGTCACCGGGGCCGTCACGTCGAGATTGATGACCGCCTGGTCCCAGCTGCCCTTGCACAGCAGCACCACGATATAGAGCATCAGTACCTGGCTGACCACCAGGCAGACCTTCTTGCCCCAGGCAGGCAGCTTGCCGACCAGCATGTCCACCCCCAGGTGCCCGCGTTCCTTGAGGGCGATGACCGCCCCCAGGAACGTGAGCCAGATGAACATCCAGCGCGACACCTCCTCCGACACCGTAATGCCCGAGTTGAAGCCATAGCGCAGCACCACATTGCCGAACACCAGTACCACCATCACCGCGAGCAGCAGGGCGATGCCGGCCTCCAGCACGCGGCAGATTCCATCGATCAGGCGACCCATGATGACCCGTGCCGCCTAGGACGTGGCTTCGGAGACCAGCCCGACCAGCGCGCGCAGCCCCGCCAGGTAGGAATGCACGCCGAGGCCCTGGATAGTGCCCTTCACCGCCGGCGAGATGATGGAATGCGCGCGCCAGGTTTCCCGGGCCGCGATGTTCGACATATGGATTTCCAGCGAGGGAAACGGCATGGCCTTGATCGCATCGTGCAGCGGCACGCCGTGCTGGGTCAGCCCCGCGGGATTGATCAGGGCGCCCTGGGCGGCGTCGATGTGGTCGTGCAGGAAGTCGATCAGCGCGCCCTCGTGGTTCGACTGGATCGTGGCCAGCTCCACGCCCAGTTCGGCGGCCAGCGCCGCCAGGCGTTCGTTGATCTGGTCGAGCGTGGTGGTGCCGTAGATGTGCGGCTCCCGGCGGCCGAACAGGTTCAGGTTCGGGCCGTGCAGAACGAGGATTTTCATGATGTGGGGGGCGTCAGGGATGGCAGGGGCGATGCGCTTACTTGCGGATACGCCGGATCTCGTCGTTGTAGAGCCTCACGATGGCCGGGTCGTAGCTGGCCATGAAATGGTCGGTGACCGGCTTGACCACCTGCTGCATGCGCGCACGTTCCGCCGGCGTGACATCGTTGTACTGGATACCCTTCGCGCGCAGCTCGCCCACGGCCTTCTGCGCGGCGGCGCGGCTCACCTGGCGCTGGTAGACGCGCGCTTCGTCGGCAGCCTCGTTCATCATCTTCTGCTCGGCCGGCGAGAGCTTGTCCCAGAACTTCTTGCTGACCAGCACGATATTGGCGGCGTACACGTGGTTGGTGGCGCTCACGTACTTCTGCACTTCATAGAACTTGTTCGAAAGAATCACCGCGAAGGGATTCTCCTGGCCATCCACCGCCTTGGATTCGAGCGCGCCGTACAGTTCCGCGAACGGCATTGGCACCGGGTTGGCCTTGAACGCCTTGAAGGTGTCCAGGAACACCGGGTTCGGGATCACGCGGATCTTCAGGCCCTCGAAGTCCTCCGGCCGGGCGATCGGGCGCTTGGAATTGGTAACGTTGCGGAAGCCCAGATCCCAGAAGCCCAGCGCCACCAGCCCTTTCTCGGGCAACCGGGCGATCAGCGCCTTGCCGAGCGGGCCGTCCAGCAGCGCGTCGGCCTGCTCGAAGCTGCTCACCGAGAACGGCAGGTCGATCAGGCCGAACTCCTTGACGATGCCCGCCAGCGAGGTGGAGGCCGGCGCCGACATCTCCTGCACCCCGCCCTGCAAGGCCGATTGCTGCTGCATCTCGTTGCCCAGCTGGGAGGCCGGGAATTCCTTCACCTTCAGCTTGCCGCCGCTCTTGGCGGCCAGAAGCTCCCCAAACTTCTTCACGCCGAAGCTGACCGGATGGTCGGGATTGTTCAGATGGCCGAAGCGGATGGTGCGCTCCTGGATGTCCTGCGCCATGGCCGTGGCGGCGATGGTGCCCAGCGCGGCGGCCAGCGCCAGCCGAAGAATGGTCTTCCTCATGCCTTGTCTCCTCGATTGTCTTTTTTCTTGGGGGATGGCCAGGTATTGGGGCCGATCCCGATGGCTCCCCCGCAGTGAGTGGAATACTATTCCACATGGAATCAGTTTCCACTTGGGGTTAGTATCTAGCCCATCCCATCGCCCAGACACCACACTCATTCGATATGGCCGGAGTACTCGAACGCGCGCTTGCCGTGATGGAACACCTCGCCACCCAGCCGGAAGGCGTGCCGCTGGCGTCCATCGCGCAGGAACTGGAAATCCCGCAGAGCGCCGCGCACCGCCTGCTGAACGAGCTGGTGCGCTGCGGCTATGTGCGCCAGCTCCGCGATCATGGCGACTACGCGCTGACCGCCCGCGTGGCGTCCATCGGCCTGAGCTACCTGAGCGCCACCGGCATTGTCGATATCGCCCAGCCGCTGGTGGACCGCCTGGCACAGATTTCGGGGGAGCTGGTGCGCCTGGCCATCGTGGATGGCGAGCACCTGACGTGGGTGGCCAAGGCGCAGGGCGCCCGGCACGGCTTGCGCTACGACCCCGACATGGGCATGGACGCCCGGCTGTCTTGCAGCGCGTCCGGCCACGCCTGGATGCTGACCATGAGCGACGAGCGCGCCATCGAACTGGTCACGCGGCAGGGCTTCGGGTCGCCCGAGGAATATGGTCCGAACGCGCCCACCACCATCGGGGCGCTGCTGACGATGCTGCACGAGAGCCGCGCGCGCGGCTTTGCGATGATCAACGAGGTGTTCGCGCCCGGCATGACGGCGATGGCCGCGCCGGTCAAGCGCAAGGAGCGCGAGCCGATTGGCGTGCTGAGCATCGCCGGACCGGCCGTGCGGCTGACCGAGGCACGCATGACCGCACTGGGCCCCGACCTGCTGGCCGCCGCCGACGAACTCGCGCTGGCCAGCCTGGCATCGCCGATGTTCCGCACACGCTTTCCGCTGCAGGGCCGCAACAACGAAGACAACTCGGCTGCGGCCTGACCTCGCCGGGGCCGCTTCAGGGCCGCTTCAGGGCCTGCTTCAGGCCTGCTCCATGCCGCGCAGGCACAGGCTCATCAGCCCCATGCGCCCGCGCACGCCGAGCTTGGCGAAGACGTTGGCGACATGCGCCTGCGTGGTGGATGCCGTCAGGCCCAGCCGTGCGGCGATCTGGTTCTCGGAGGCCGCCGTCAGCAGCAACAGCAGTACCTGCTGCTCGCAGGGCTCCAACACATTCAGCAAGGCGGCGGGAATCAGGTGGTCGCAGGTGGGCTGCCTCAGGCTGGTGACGTCGTGCGCCACGCCAAAGCGCAGTTGATGCGCCTCTAGCCAGCGGGCGGACCATGAGAAGTGAACGTCACTACCATCGCGGTGCTGGTAGCGGTTCTCGAACCCCGTCCGCCTGCTCCCCGCCATCACCTCGCCCGCTTCACGGAGGGTCCGGTCGCGGTCACGCGGCGCCACCAGTTCGATCATGGCCTGGCCGATGATGGCGGCCTGGGACAAGCCCAGGCTCTCCGCGCACTGGGCATTGACGTAGCGGATCCTCCCAGCCTTGTCGACCAGGAACACCGTGTCTGGCAAGCTGTCCGCCAGCGTCAGGATCGCGTCTTCCGCCAAGCGTTCAATCATGTGTACCGATCCCCGGGGCCGCGAGAAACCATCGCGACAATGATGGCCGATCATGCCAGAGGATTGGCGTTCACTCCAGCGGCACTGACGCTACGTCTCGTCCGTGACGGCGTGCACGATGTTGTCACGCAGCGCAATGACTTCCTTCTGCAGCTTGGCAAAGGCCTGCGGCGTCAGACCGCATGCCGACATCAGGTCGGTGCTGGCCGCCTTCTCGCGCACGCGCCGCCCGCTTTTGGTCAGGCTCACGCGCACCTGCCGTTCGTTCTCCGGGTCGCGCTTGCGTTCGACATGGCCCATCGCTTCCAGCTTCTTGAGGATGGGCGTCAGCGTGTTCGACTCCAGGAAGAGCTTTTCGCCGAGGCCGCTGACGGTCTGCCCGTCCGCCTCCGACAGCGCCACCAGGGTGACGTACTGGGTATAGGTGAGCCCGAGCTTGTCCAGTACGGGCCGGTAGAGCTTGCCGAAGGCAAGGTTCGTCGAGTAGACCGCGAAGCACAGGAAGTCCGACAGCGGGGTATCCGCGGCGCTTGTCTCATCAATGGGTTTCATCTGCTTCCTCGTCGTGTCGTGCCGATGGCAAAGAATACATCGTATGCGACGCAATCGTAAGCGCTGAGCGCCTACCCCGCCGCGCCACTGCGCCGTGGGCCGGGTTTCTTCACGCGCGCTACACAAACGCCTTGACTTGCCCGGTCTCGTGAACCATTATGCAGCGCATGCGATTACATCGCATGCGATTTGTTAAACCACACTAGTTTCAGAGAGACCCTCACCCATCATGACCAAGATCGAAAAAGTACTGTTCACCGGCAAGACCCACACCACCGGCAGCAAGGGCGGCCCGCGCCATCACGGCAACGTCGACATCCACCTCACCACGCCCGGCAACCAGACGGCGCCGACCTATGCCTATGAAGCGGTGCAGTCCCACCCGACGGCTGAACAGCTCTTCGCCGGCGCGTGGTCGGCCTGTTATATCGCCGCGCTGGGCCTTGCGGCCAAGGAGTTGAAGGTGGCGGTGCCGGCCGACCTGTCGGTCGAGATCGAGGTGGACCTGGGCATGGCTGGCGCAGACTACTTCCTGCAGGGCCGCATCCACGTGAACCTGCCCGGCGTGGCGCAAGAGGCCGCTGAAGCCGTGGCGCACCGCGCCGATGCCATCTGCCCGTACTCGAAGGCGACGCGCGGCAATATCGACGTCACGCTGAGCGTCGCTACCGCGTAACGGGGCTCATGGCGCAACCGCTTCCGCGTTGCGCCATGCCTGCACGAAGGCGCGCAGGGTGGTCGCGGAGGCATCGCTGACGGCCCAATACTGCATGCCGCGTGCCGCCCAGCGCTGCAGTTGGTAGCCCTGCTGCACGGCTTCGCCGCTGCCGCCCGCCCCATGCGGGTCTTCCGGCAGCACGAATACATCGATCGGATGCCCGTCGCGCCGATAGACCAGCACGGCCACGCGATGGCCTTGCACATAGTCGAGCCGGCCGCCCAGCAGCGGAAACCCGGCGCTCGCCAGGTCGCGGACCTCCGGCGCGTAGTCGACACGGCCGTTGAACCACGGCTTCACCACATGCATATTGGACGACGCCACATCGATGGCGTGGTTCGAAATCAGGCCGCGCACATGGCTCGTCACCACGGCGTCGGCCATGCCTTCTGCCGGGGACTGCCGCATGGCGTGCTGCTGGAGGCCCAGACCGACGGCAAACACCGTGACGCAGGCCATGGCCGCGTTGATGGCGGGCGACCACGTGAACCAGCGGCGCCAGCCTTCCGGCGCGGGCGGCGCGAGGTCGTCCTGCGGCACGGCCGCATCGCCGGGCAGCGCGGCCACGATGCGCGCGCGCAGGCTGGCGGGCGCGCGGTGATAGTGCGCGCCGTGGCGCGTGGCCGCGCGCAGCGCCTGAAGATTGCGCAGGCAGGCCACGCACTGGTCGCAGTTTTCAAGATGTCGTTCCAGCCGCACACTGTCTGCCGCGCCGACTTCCCCGTCGGCACAGGCCTGCAGGAGCAGCTGCGCGTCATGGCAATCCATGTTTCGTCTCTCCGGCGGGGTGAGCGGGTGGTGCGTCCGAAAGGTCCTGGCGATCCGCCGGCGCGGGGGCCATCGGCGCCTCGTCACGCAGCGCCGTGACGGTGGCGGCCAGCATGCGCCGGCCCCGTGCCAGTCGGGACATCACCGTGCCGACCGGTATCTGCGCGATGCGCGCGATATCGCGGTAGTGCAACTCCTCCAGTTCGCGCAGGACGATGACTTCACGAAAGACCACCGGCAACCGTGCCAGCGCCGCATGCACGAGCCGCACGTCCTCCTCGCGCATCAGCCATTGCTCCGGGTCCGTGGCGGCGCCATGCCAGTCTGGCAGCGCGGTGTCCATCTCGCCTTCCTCATAGTCCGTTTCCGCCGCGCCCCGGCGCTTCTCGCAGGTCGTGAACCACGTATTGCGGACGATGGCCAGCAGCCAGGGCCGCGGCTGGTCGCCCCGGAAGCTGCCGAACAGCCGGAACGCGCGGAGAAACGCCTCCTGCACCACGTCCTCCGCATCGCCCGTGTTGCCGCACAGCCAGCGGGCGAGGTTGTAGGCGGCGTCCAGGTGCGGCAGCACCAGGGCGTCGAAGCGGCGGCGCGTGGCGGGGGCGTCCACCTCAGTCCTCAGACCGGACGGAGCGATCGGGCAATGCAGTCACATCGGGGCAATCGGACGTATCGAGCGAATCGGGCGAATCGGGCGGATGGCGCAAGGCGGTCTCCTGTATACCGGCGCTGCACCGATTCTATTCCCGCGCGCCGGCGCCGGGAATATTTGGCGGCCCCGCCCGGTATGACAGGGGTGGGGCGTGCGACCGCCATGCCCGCGAGACCGACGGAGGCAATCATGGACGGAAAATGGAGGCGGCGGGACATCCTGCGCCTGGCTGGCGCGGCCGGAGGCGCCGTCTTTGCATCGGCGCTGCCCGGCTGGGCGGCGGGGCGGGACGAGGAATTCGTGTTCGTGCAGCTATCGGACGCGCATTGGGGCTTCGAAGGGCCGCCGAATCCCGACGCGCGCGGGACGCTGCCCAAGGCGGTGGCGGCCGTGAATGCGCTGCCGGCGCCACCCGACTTCATCATGTTCACCGGCGACCTGACCCATACCACCGACGACCCGAACGAGCGCCGGCGCCGCCTGCGGGAGTTCCGCGACCTGATCGCCCCGCTGCGCGCCGGCAAGGTGTGGCTGATGCCGGGCGAGCACGACGCGAGCCTGGACGCCGGGGCCGCCTATCGCGAGCTGTTCGGGCCCACGCACTACACGTTCGATCACAAGGGCGTGCATTTCATCGTGCTGGACAACGTCTCGGACCCGGCCGGCCAGGTCGGTGAGACCCAGCGCGCGTGGCTGGCCGACGACCTGCGCAAGCAGTCGCGCGAGGCGCGCATCGTGGTCTTCACGCATCGGCCGCTGTTCGATCTCTATCCGCAATGGGACTGGGCCACGCGCGACGGCGAGGCCGTGGTGGCCCAGCTGATGCCGTACCGCAACGTCACCGTGTTCTACGGGCATATCCATCAGGAACACCACCACATGACCGGGCATATCGCCCATCACGCGGCGCGCTCGCTGATGTTTCCGCTGCCGCCGGCCGGCTCGCAGCCCAAGCGCACGCCGGTGGCCTGGGACCCGGGCCAGCCCTATCGCGGCCTGGGGTGGCGCACGGTCAAGGCCACGCCCGCGCCGGAGGCGTTCGGCCTGACCGAGCAACCGGTGCAGCGCGATGTCTGAGGCGATGAACACCCCCACGGCGAGCGGCCGTCGCACGGTATTGGGATGGATGCTGGCCGGCGCGCTGGCTGGCACGCTGGCCGGCGTCACAGCACGCGGGGATGCGGCGCCCCCGCGCGTGATTCCGGTACGGGCGCGCCGCTTCGTCTTCCTGCCCGACCGGATCGCGCTCAAGTCGGGCGAAACCGTGATCCTGGCGCTGACGGCCGAAGACGTCATGATGGGCTTCAGCGCCCCGGACTTCCATGTGCGCGCCGACCTGCCACCCGGCCGCACGGTGCTGGTCACCCTGACTGCCGGCAAACCCGGCACCTACCGGTTCCTGTGCGACATCTTCTGCGGCACCGGCCACGAAGACATGGGAGGGACGATCGAGGTGACGTAAGGGCGCCCTACTCCCGATGAATCGCCAGCGGCCCGAACGACTGGGTGACCGGCATGACTTCCACGAAGTTGATATTGACGCGCGCGGGCAGCGTGGCGGCCCAGAACACGGTTTCGGCGATGTCGTCCGGCGTCAGGGCGTCCGCACCTTCGTAGACCTTCTCCACGCGAGCCTGATCGCCGCTGAAGCGCACCGAGGAGAACTCGGTGCCGCCCACCAGGCCCGGCGCCACGTCGGTCACACGCACGCGGGTGCCTTGCAGGTCGGCGCGCAGGTTCAGCGAGAACTGGCGCACGAACGCCTTGGTGGCGCCGTAGGCGTTGCCGCCCGGATAGGCATAGGCGCCCGCGGTGGAGCCGATGTTGATCACGTGACCACGGTTGCGCGCCACCATGCCGGGCAGCACGGCGCGCGTCATATACATCAGGCCCTTCACGTTGGTGTCGACCATCGTGTCCCAGTTGTCCAGGTCAGCCTGCTGCGCCGGCTCCAGGCCCAGTGCCAGGCCGGCGTTGTTGACCAGCAGGTCGATCTCGGCGAACTCCGGCGGCAGCGCGGCCACGGCAGCGGCCACGGCTTCGCGGTCGCGGACATCGAGGATCAGCGGCAATACCTTGTCGCGGCCCAGCGCGTCGGCCAGCTCGGCCAGCCGGTCCGCGCGGCGTCCGGCCGCAATCACGCGATGGCCCGCCGTGGCGAAACGACGGGCAATGGCGGCGCCGAATCCTGAGGTGGCGCCGGTAACGAAAACGATCATCTTGCTCTCCAAACTGAGACGGGTTCGGGCACCGATACTACACCGTATCCCCTGCCCCAGCCGTGGCTGGCGTCCGCCATCCTGGCGGGCGAAACCCCGCGCGGTCTTCTATAGTTTTTGGACGACCGACCCCGCACTTAAAGGAACTCGACCATGCCGACCGCGCACGATGACCCTGCCCCGAACGTCTTTGATGCGTGGTCCAGTTCCACGCGACAGCTGATGCAGGACTGCTCGCGCTACTTCGTGTCGCCATGGCTGAGTCAGCCGATTCTGCCGAACTGGCGCTTTGGGGATACCTACATTGTCTCGGAGGACAATTCGAGGGACCCCGGCATGGAGCGCCGCATCCTCTCGGAAAACAGCTATGGCCGCCAGCTCGGCCGCATCATGGACGCCCTGGAAGTCCTGGTCAAACACCAGAAGCCTGCCGACGACCCCGACAGCAGGGCCGCGCTGAAGGCGTTCCTGGAACTGGCCGAACAGATCCGCCAGATCAAGGCCGAGACCCAGTCCGACCGGGTCGGTCAGCTCAGGACCAGCCTGGAGCGGCTGAAGGCGCAATGTCCTGAGGACTTCCGGCGCCTGATGCACAGCCTGTCCAAGCCGTAGCCCAAGCCTAAGCCCAAGCCCCGTAGCCCCGTAGCCCCGTGGTCCGCCACCCGTTGGCGCGCCTGCTCACCGCCCGCCCGTGACATCGAGGAAGGTGCCGGTGCTGTAGGACGCGTCGGCGCTGGCCAGCCACAGGATCGCGCGGGCCACCTCTTCCGGCTGGCCGCCCCGACCCATGGGGATGGAGTCCTTGACGCGATCCACCCGTCCCGGCTCGCCGCCGCTGGCGTGCATCTCGGTGTAGATGTGCCCGGGGCGGATGCAGTTGACGCGTATCCCTTCCCGCGCAACTTCCTTGGCAAAGCCGGTGGTAAAGGTCTCGAGGGCGCCCTTGGACGCCGCGTAGTCGACATATTCGTTCGGACTGCCGAGCCGCGCCGCGCCCGACGAGATATTGATAATCACGCCGCCCCGCCCGTTGTGACGCTGGGACATGCGCCGGGCCGCCTGCTGGGCGCAGAGCATGGGGCCGATGGCGTTGACGGCGAAGATGCGCTGCATCCGCGCGAAATCGAGATCCTCCAGCCGGGACTGCCGCGCGAGGATGGCGGCGTTGTTCACCAGCACGTCGATCCGGCCGAACGTCTGGTCGATGGCGGCGAACAGCTGGGCGACCTGCCCGGGGTCCGCGCTATCCGCGCGCACGGCCAAGGCCCGGCGCCCCAGCGCTTCCACATCGGCCACCACCGCCAGCGCGGCGGATTCGTTGGCAACGTAGCTGATCGCCACGTCGTAGCCCTGTGCGGCGGCAAGGCGCGCGGTGGCCGCGCCCACGCCACGGCTGCCACCCGTGATCAGTATCAGCGGTGCCTGCAGGACGTTATTCATGTTTTGCGCATCCTCATGTGACGATTGATTAACCATTGTGGCAGGCTCAAAGCCCCAGGCAGACCGCGCCGGCCGCCACGACAATGCAGGCAAGCCAGCGCGTGCCGCTGACCGTTTCCCGCAGGAAGACCCGCCCGATCAAGACCGCGAAGACCACGCTGGTCTCGCGCAACGCCGAGACCGCGCCCATCGCACCCGATTGCAGCGCCCAGATCACGATGCCATAGGCGGCAATCGACACCAGCCCGCCGACCAGCGACGAACCCACCGCCAGCGGCTGGGACCGCACCGGTGCACAAAGCGGCGCCAGCCCCCGCACCGCGACGAACAGCACCGGCATCAGCCAGTAGAACAGAAACATCCACACGGTGTAGCTGAGCGGCTGGCCGCCGGACAACCTGACGCCGATGCCGTCGATGACGGTATAGAGCGCGATCATCGCCCCGGTGGTCAGCGCGGCCAGCGCCCCTGCGCGCGATGCGCGATGGCCCTGCAGCGCGATCACGATGATGCCGCCCGAGACCATCGCGACGCCAAGCGCCCGCAAGGGGCCGATCGCCTCGCCCGCGAAGAGCGCGGCGCCAAGCGTGACCAGCAGCGGCGACGAGCCGCGCGCAATCGGGTACGCCAGCGCCAGGTCATTGCGGCGATACGACCGCACCAGGCTCACGTTGTAGACGATATGCACGAGCCCCGACGCGACGATATAGGGCCAGGCGGCACTGGCCGGCAAGGGATTGCGCAGGACGACGAGCGTGGCGACGGCCGCGATGGCGATGCTCATCCACGTCATCGACAGGAACCGGTCGCGGTTGCCGTGCAGCATGGCGTTCCAGCTCGCGTGAAGCATGGCGGCCAGGAGCACGATACCGCCGGTATAGCTGAGCATTGGGGTTGGGAGGGAGCGGGAGATGCCAAAGAATATCTATCTTGAAGCGGCACGACAAACCAGATAAATTGGCAAATCGCGTTAGAAAAACTATTGCATATGAAACGGGTATTGCCGCCGCTCAATGCCTTGCGGGCCTTCGAGGCGGCGGGCCGGCTCGGCAGCTTCAAGGAAGCCGCCGCCGCGCTGCACGTCACGCACGGGGCGGTGAGCCAGCAGGTGCGCCTGCTCGAAGAATGGCTGGGCGCCGCGCTGTTTGAACGCCATAACCGCCGCGTGACGCTGACGCCGGCGGCGCAAGCCTATCTGGCGGGAATCGGCCCCTTGTTCGAGCAGCTCGCGCAGGCCACGGCGCGCTACGGGGTGCCGGGGCCGGTCTCCCGGACCCTGTCCGTCAACGCGCCCGCCACCTTCACCCTGCGCTGGCTGGTGCCGAGGCTGGCGAAATTCCGCGCCGGGCATCCCGATGTGGAGATCAAGGTGGAGACGTCGAACGGGCCACTGGAGAGCCTGAAGGACGACCATGACCTCATCATCCGAGGGGGCCCGGACACGTTCTACGGCTACGCGATGCGCCCGTTCCTGACCGAGGAGCGGCTGCCGGTCTGTAGCCCGGCGCTGTTGCAGCGTCTGCCGCTCCGACAGCCGGGCGACTTGCGGCACCACACCTTGCTGCACACCTCCAGCCTGCCGCGGCTTTGGCCGGACTGGCTGGCGAGCGCCCAGATCCCCGCCCTGCGGCCGGCGGCCACGCTGACCTTCGACCACTTCTACCTGACCTTGCAGGCGGCCATCGACGGTATCGGCATCGCCATGGGGCCGACGGCGCTGGTATCCGACGACCTGGCCTCTGGCCGCCTGGTCGCCCCGTTTACCGGCCCTCGCCTGCCGTCGCGCAGCTATTGCTCCTACGTGCCGGACGAGAAACTGGGCGATGAACTGGTGGCGCGGTTCCGTGACTGGCTGGAGCGCGAGGGGATGTGATCCTGCGGGAATTCGATCCAGACCCATACGGATCTGGTATACCATCGCCCGCTAGTCCCCGCCCTCCCAAGACCCCGGCATGAAGTTCAAGGAAATCAGTGCGTTCCAGGCCGTGATGCGCTCCGGCTCGATGACCGCGGCGGCCACCGAGCTGTACACGTCGCAACCGAATGTGAGCCGGCTGATCGCGCAGCTGGAATCGTCCACGGGACTGACGCTGTTCACGCGCAGCGCCGGCCGCCTGATTCCCACCGAGGAGGGCCTGGCTTTCCTGCGCGAAGTGGAACGCGCCTTCGTGGGCCTGGACACGCTCAAGGACGCCGCCCGCAACATTCGCCAGTTCGGCAAGGGCCGGCTGCGCATCGCCACGGTCCCCTCGCTGGCCATGACCGTGCTCCCGTTGGTGCTGCAGCGGTTCCATGCCGACTACCCCGGCGTCAACGTCGCCATGGAAACCGGCAGTACGCAGCTGGTAGCAGACAGCGTCGGCAGCCGCTACTGCGACCTTGGGCTGGTATCGTTCCTGCCCCCCGCCGCCGTCACCGATGCCCAGCCCGTGGCCGAACTCGCGGGCTGCTGCGTGCTGCCGCCCGGCCATCGCCTGGCCAGTCTGGACGTCATCACGCCCGCCGACCTGGCCGGCGAGTCCTTTATCTCGATGAGTCACGGGGATGGCCTGCGCGCCGCCGTGGATGCGGCGTTCGCCGCTGACGACCGGCGTGTCATGCACTTCGAGACCCCCTACGGGGCCACCATCTGCAAGATGGTCGGGCTGGGGCTGGGCGTGGGCATCGTCAATCCGCTGGTCGCCCGCATGCACGCAGCCGAGGTGGTGGTCCGGCCATTCCGGCCGCGTATACCGTTCGTCAGCTACCTCCTGCTGGCCCGGAACCGGCCCGCCAACGTGCTGGTGGACCGCTTTATCGAGCGGCTGAAGGAACTCATCGCTGCCGAAACCGCATCCCTGCCACCGGGGCTATCAGGTTTTCGTATAGACGCCTGACAGACTCGTATTTGCGCGCGCGGCGCGCGCTCCGCATACTGGCTCGCACTGACACACCGCTGTTTCGGCTGGTGTTTTCATGATGCTTGCGAGTACCAGACATGATTTCCAGCAGGGCCCAAGGCCCGCAATCCCCTCACGGAAGGCGCTGCAGATGACCGCAGCCTCCACCTCCCGACTCCCCGTGTTCGACGTTGCCGTCATCGGCGGCGGCCTGGTCGGCTCGGCCGTGGCCTACGGCCTGCGCAGCAGCGTGGGCACGATCGCCGTGCTCGACGAGGGCGATATCGCCCTGCGCGCGTCGCGCGGCAATTTCGGCCTGGTCTGGCTGCAGAGCAAGGGCTACGGCATGGGCGCGTACAGCCGCTGGACGCTGAACTCCACGCGGCTGTGGCCAAAACTTGCAGCCGGCCTGCTGCAGGAGACCGGCATCGACGTGGCCCTCGAACAAAAAGGCGGACTGACGCCGCTGATGGGCGACTACGAGATCGAGGCGCGCCTGGCCTGGGTCAACACGCTGATGTCACAGCCCGGCGTGGAGCCCTACGAATGGAAGTTCCTGGATCATCACCAGGCCGCTTCGCTCGTGCCCGGCCTGGGCCCCGATGTCACCGGGGCGATCTGGACGCCGCACGATGGCATCGTCAATCCGCTCAAGCTGCTGCGCGCCTTCCATACCGCGTTCAGCACCAGCGGGGTCGAGTACCTGCCGCACCACGGCGTCACGGACATCGTGCAGCAGCCTGGCGGCGACTTCGTGCTGACCACGCCGAATGGCACCGTGCGGGCGCGCAAGATCGTGCTGGCCGGCGGCCTGCGCAACGGCGACCTGGGCCGCATGGTGGGCATCGACCTGCCGATGGCCCCGCAGCGCGGCCAGATCCTGGTGCTCGAACGCACGCGCCGCCTGCTGGACACGCCCATGGTCACGCTGCGCCAGAACGACGAGGGCAGCTGGCTGGTGGGCGACTCCCAGGAGGAGGCGGGCTACGCCGAACAGGTCACCACACTGCCCATACTGGCCACGCTGGCCGACCGTGCCGTGCGCACGCTGCCCGCGCTGCGCGACGTGCGCGCGGTACGCGCCTGGTCCGCGCTGCGCGTGCGCGCCAAGGACGGCTTCCCGGTCTACGAACAATCGGCAACGCACCCCGGCGCGTTCATCGTCACCTGCCATAGCGGCGTCACGCTGGCCGCCACGCACGCGATGCACCTCGCCCCCATGATCGCCGCTGGCGAGCTGCCACCCGAGCTGGCCACCTTTTCGACCCGGAGATTCCATGTTCAGACGCATTGACGCGGCCGTCCTGCAAGCGAAGGATCGCAAGGTACGGGTCACCGTGGACGGCACCGCGCTGGAATGCCGGGAAGGCGACAGCGTGGCGGCGGCCCTGTTCGCCGCCGGTGTGCTGGCCTGCCGCGACACGGCCGTTTCCGGCGCCGCACGCGGCCCCTATTGCATGATGGGCATCTGCTACGACTGCCTGGTCCGCATCGACGGCCGGCCCAACCAGCAGGCCTGCATGGCGCGTGTGCGCGATGGCATGACCGTGGAACGCCAGCACGGCGCGCGCGAGGTAGCGGCATGAGCATCGAGATCGCTACCACTACGTGCGACCTGCTCGTGGTCGGCGCCGGCCCTGCCGGGCTGGCCGCGGCAACCGAAGCTGCCGCGCTGGGCCTGTCGACGGTACTGATCGACGAGCAACCGGCCCCGGGCGGACAGATCTACCGCGCGATCAGCAGCACCCCGGTGCAGAACCGCGCGATCCTCGGCGAGGACTATTGGCACGGCCTGAGCCTGCTGGAGCCGTTTGCCAGGAGCGGTGCACGCCATCTCCCGGCGGCAACGGTATGGTCGGTCAACGCGCTCGACGCGCACCCGGGTACGGGCACGGATACGGGTACGGATGGCGATGGCGATGGCCGGGGCGCCGGCTTCGAGGTCGCGTATTCGGTGGCCCAGCCCGGCCAGGACCCACAGGCCGCGCTGCTGCACTGCCGCCACATCCTCCTGGCCACCGGCGCGCAGGAGCGGCCGTTCCCCATTCCGGGCTGGACCTTGCCCGGCGTGATCACGGCCGGCGCCGCGCAGATCCTGCTGAAGACCTCGGGCGTGGTGCCCGAAGGGCGCACGGTGCTGGCGGGCGGCGGTCCCCTGCTCTACCTGCTTGCCTACCAATACCTGAACGCCGGCGTGAAGCTCGAGGCCATCCTCGAGACGACTGATAGCGCCCAATGGCGCAAGGCGCTGCCGCATGCCTGGGGCTTCCTTCGTTCGCCCTATCTGGGCAAGGGACTGAAGCTGCTGCGCGCGGTCCGCAAGGCCGTGCCGATCGTGAGCGGCGTGACGGCGCTTGAAGCCATCGCCGGCGCCGGCGGCCAGGTCGCCGAACTGCGCTATCAGGCTGCGGGCCAGCGCCACAGCATGGCGGTCGATCAGCTGCTGCTGCATCAGGGTGTGGTGCCGAATACCAACCTGTCGCGCGCCATCGGCGCCGAACATGTCTGGAACGAGCGCCAGGACTGCTGGGAGCCGAAGGTGGACGCATGGGGCGCGACGTCGATGCCGCAGGTGAGCATCGCCGGGGATGGTGCGGGCATCGCCGGTGCCGTCGCCGCCGAGCATCGGGGCCGCATCGCCGCCCTGCATGCCGCTGCCGCGCTGGGCCGCATCGACAAGGCAACGCGCGACGGCAAGGCCGCATCGCATCACGCGGCGCTCGCACGCGCCACGCGGGGCCGCGAGTTCTTCGAGGTGCTGTATCGCCCACTGCCGCAGTTCCGCCGCCCCGTGGGCGACACCATCGTCTGCCGCTGCGAGGAAGCCACCGCCGAACAGGTGCGCCACGCCGCGCGCATCGGCTGTCAGGGCCCAAACCAGCTGAAGGCGTTCCTGCGCTGCGGCATGGGGCCGTGCCAGGGCCGTCTCTGCGGGCTGACCGTGACCGAACTGATCGCCGACGAGCAACAGCGCCATCCGCGTGACGTGGGCTATTACCGGCTGCGGTTTCCCACCAAGCCGGTGACGCTCGGCGAGATCGCCACGCTGCCGCAGACCCAGGCGTCGCGGGACGCCGTGGTCCGATTCAAGAAGTAAAGCGCAGTCCCCAACAACATGAAAACAGAAGCGAGCACCGGGCTCTGCCTTGCATCCCGCGTCCCGCCAGTTGAACCAGCACAGCGACGACATCCTGAGAGCACTCCTCAACCCCCTTATCGAGAATCAACCATGGTGTATTCCAAGATCGTCCCCATTCTCGCCCTCGCCCTGGCCGCAACCCACGGCATGGCCCAGGACTTGCCGCCGGGCCCGATGCGGATGTTGGTGGGCTTCGCGCCGGGCGGCGGCAACGATGTCATCGCCCGCACGGTCGCCACGCAGTTTCAGCTGAACACCAAGACCACCATCGTGGTGGAGAACAAGCCGGGCGGCGGCAGCACCATCGCCACCGCCGAGATGGCGCGCGCCAAGCCGGATGGCTCGGTGCTGCTGCTGGGCTCCGTGGGTGGCCAGGCGATCGCGCCATCCATCTACAGCAAGCTGCCGTACGACCCCGTCAAGGGCGTGCAGCCGGTCTCGCTGGTGGCCAAGTCCGCCAACGCGCTGGTCGTAAACAATGACCTGCCGGTCAAGAGCGTGCAGGAGCTGCTCGCCTACGCCAAGGCCAATCCGGGCAAGCTCAATGTCACGTCGCCGGGCAATGGCACGATCTCGCACCTGTCGGCCGAACTGTTCAAGAGCATGGCTGGGGTCTCCATCACGCACATCCCCTATCGCGGCGATGCGCCGGCGATGCAGGATGTGATGGCGGGTCAGGCACAGATGACCTTCGCGAGCCTGCCATCGGCCAAGGCGGGGGCCGATTCCGGCAAGGTGCGCATCCTCGCCGTGACGAGCACCAAGCGCGTGGAAACCATGCCGAACGTGCCGACCATCGCCGAGTCCGGCGTGCCCGGCTATGAAGTGGTGTCGTGGTACGGCGTCTTCACCACGGGCGGCACGCCGATGCCGACGGTGAACCGCCTCGCGCAGGAGATCGCCGCCGTGGTGGCGCAACCTTCCATCCGCGATTCGATCGCCAAGCAGGGCATGGAGCCCGGCGCGCTGGGCCCGGTGGAGTTCACGCAACTGGTGAACCGCGACGCGCAGAAGTGGGACAAGGTTGTGAAGACCGTCGGCATCAAGCTGGACTGACCAGCGGGATGACCCAGGCAGGGGTGGGCGTTGAGTGGCTCAACGCCCCGCTGCTGGCCACTTTCCACCGCGCGTCTGGCGGCGTCGGCGTCACGCTGGCACTTCTGCCGAAAAAGTCATATAAACCATAAGCAGAGGTGATGTGCCGGCCTGCTCGGCTTCTGCCCTACGTTCAAGTTGACTCGCGCACGGACCGGGCCCTACTCATCTGGGAAGGATCGCACGATGCTGACAAGACTGAAGGCGGCGTTCCGTTATTTCAACAGCGTAGTCCCGTTTCGACTCGGCCCCGCCCTGATCGCCACGGTCGTGCTGGTCACCCTGCTGCTGTGGCCCGTGCCAGAGGGGCTCACGCCCAAGGCCTGGGGTCTGGTTGCTATCTTTCTGACAACCATCGTGGCGATCATCCTGAAGGTCATGCCCATCGGCGTGATGGCGATGATGGCCATCGTGGTGCTTTCGCTGTCGCAGGTGACCTCCACCTCGTCCAAGGGAGCCATCGCCGATGCGCTGACCGCCTTCGACAGTCCGCTGATCTGGTTGATCGTGGTGGCCATTCTGATCTCCCGCGGCGTGAAGAAGACCGGCCTGGGCACCCGTATCGGCCTGATGTTCATCTCCCTGATGGGGAAACGCACGATCGGCATCGGCTATGGGCTGGCCGCCTGCGAGCTGGTGCTGGCGCCGTTCACACCGAGTAATACCGCGCGCGGTGGCGGCATCGTGCACCCGATCATGAAGTCGATCGCCACGGCATTCGACTCGGACCCGGCCAAAGGCACCGAGGGCAAGGTCGGCACCTACCTGGCGCTGGTCAACTATCACGCCAACCCGATCTCCTCGGCCATGTTCGTGACCGCCACCGCCCCGAACCCACTGGTGGTGGACTACATCGCCAAGGCAACCAATCAGGCGCTGCATCTGAGCTGGATGAGCTGGGCGCTATGCATGTTGCTGCCCGGCCTGCTATGCATGCTGGTGATGCCGATGGTGATCTATGTCCTGTCGCCGCCGGAGCTCAAGGCCACACCCAATGCGGTGGAGTATGCGCACGCCGAAATGGCGAAGATGGGCCCGGTGTCGCCAAAGGAAAGGGTCATGATCTTCACCTTCGCGCTCCTGCTGCTGCTGTGGGCCAACATTCCGGCGATGGTGTTCGGCCCGGCGCTCACGCTGGACCCCACGGTGGTCGCCTTCGTCGGCTTGTTCGTGCTGATCATTACGGGCACCATCGATTGGGACGACGTGCTGTCCGAAAAAAGCGCCTGGGACACGCTGATATGGTTTGGCGCGCTGATCATGCTGGCCGAACAGCTGAACAAGCAGGGTGTGATCGGGTGGTTCTCAACCGGCATGAGCAACGCGATCGTGGCCAGCGGCATCGGTTGGGGCGGCACGGCCGCGATCCTGGTTGCAGCCTTCGTGTTCTCGCACTACCTGTTCGCCAGCACGACGGCCCATATCAGTGCGATGATGCTCGCCTTCCTGACGGTAGGCGTCCATCTGATACCGCCCGCGTATGTGGTGCCGTTCATGCTGCTGATGGCAGCTGGGTCGGCGATCATGATGACGCTGACCCACTATGCGACGGGCACCTCGCCAATCATCTTCGGCAGCGGCTTTGTCACGATGGGGAACTGGTGGCGCGTCGGGTTTGCGATGTGCGTGCTCGAACTGCTGATCTTCGCGGTGGTCGGCACCGTCTGGTGGAAGGTGCTGGGCTACTGGTGAACGCGTGTTTTCCGTGGGACGTGGCGTCCCAGGTGGCCGCCCACCCAGCGACGCGAGCGCCGGCACCGGCGCCGCCATGCGAACGGCCGTGAAGGGTGGAATTACTGAGGCGTCAGCTTGATCGAGGCGGCCATCTTCCTGAGCCTATCGGTCTCGTCGACGTAGAACTTCGCGGAGGCCTCAAGCGTCTGGGGCTTCATCGGCTGCACGCCGGAGAGCTCGAGCGCCTTGATCAGCTCGGGCGACCGCAGCGCCTGCTGCGAGGCGTCCGCCAATACGCGGGCACGCTCCACCGGGACACCGGCCTTGCTCATGACGCCCAGCCATATCGAATACACGAACTCGGTCTTGCGCGCGACGCTGGTTTCGGAGATGGCAGGCACGTCGGGCAGGGTTCGCATGCGCTGCGTGTCCAGCACCGCAACCGCCTTGATCTTGTGCGTCTCCAGCAACTGCGTGGAGGCACCGAGGTTTGGCAAGATCGTCATGTCAATCTGGCGACCGGTCAGGTCTGCCAGCATTGGGGTGGCGCCCTTGTACGGCACCTGCAGCATCTTGGCGCCGGTCAGCTGAGCCATGTATTCGGCGACGATGTGGTACATGGTCCCGTAGCCCGGATTGCCGAAGGTCAGGCTCTTGCTGCCTGCCGACTTGCCGGCCGCGATGATCTGTTCAAGCGAGTTGTACGGCAGGTCGCTGCGCGTCATCACGACGAGCGGGTGGTTCGAGACCGGCGCCAGCAGGGCCAGGTCCTCCGACCTGTACCTGGCGCTGGCAAGCGCCAGGGGCGTCAGGATAGCCTCGTTGGGCGAGCCCATGATCAGCGTGTAGCCGTCGGCCGGACGGCTCAGCAGCCGCTGCACTGCCAGCGCGCCGCCAGCGCCGGGCAGATTCTCGATGACCACTGGCTGGCCGAGTGCCTTGGCCATCGCCGGTTGCATGGCCCGCGCCAGAACATCAGCGGGTCCCCCCGGAGGGAATGCAACCAGCATCGATACTGGCTTGGTGGGAAACGCGTCGGCAGCGGACGCCGGTGCGCCGGTCAGCATCATCCCCAGGATGACGGCACTAAGCGCCATCCAGCGTTTGGCGGGGGGTAGTCCTTGGTCCTGCATGTCGTCCTCCACTGTAGACCTTCTCGCATCGATGCGAGAACGGTTGTTGGGGAGGATTGTTGGCTGGAAATTCTGTTCGAGGAACAGCAATCCTTACACAAGATCGTTGCCCTATGGGCAACGCACGCTACCCCTTGCCGCCGACAAAGATCCCTCTCGACTGCGCGCTGCCTGGGAGGGCTCCCGGCAGGGTCCGCTTCAGGGCTTTCTCGCAACTCCCAGGAGGCGAAGTACTGCGGAGATAATTTCCCTCGGCAAGCAAGGTTTCTCGAATACCGCATCGAACAATTCGGGATGCCGACGACCGATTTCGGATTGTGCGGCTGTCAGTAGAATCACGGGGATGTGTGCTTGGGCGGGATTGGCGCGAACTGCCTTTGCGAGTTCCAGCCCCGTCATGACTGGCATCATGAAATCAGTGATTATTACATCTGGCTTCACTTCGGCTATCAGGCGAAGGCCGGCTTCGCCGTCTGCGGCAGTCTTGACTTCCAGCCCCTCAGCAGCAAGCATGAACGCCAGCGCATCGGCATTCATGGTTTCGTCGTCGATGACAACTACGGTTGCCATGTTTCAGGAGCCAGTGGACGGTTGAGCACCGGTTGAAGCTACGCCAGTATCACGTTCTCCGGCGTCACCTGGCAGGATCAGCCGATTCGCAACCTGCAAGCCGCCAGGACCAATGATAACGTCGTGGAAGGCTGTGTCAAAAGCGCTGTCCCGCATCTTGACGATGCCAATGAACCTGCGGAGTTCACCGCGCAAGCCAGCCTGTCGGAGCAGCACAAGGTTGTCCATCAGGCTGGTGTATTCGGGTAGCGGATCCGTACCGGCAAGACCGTTGAGGTCGCGCATTTCGAGTGTTGCGATGGTCGATACGTTCAAGGCGCGCAGTTCGTTGGCAAGGGCGGTGTAGAACTCGATCAGCCTTGCAGGATACACCGCGGCACGTTGGAATCCTGTAATGCCGTCAATGAACAACCGATGCACGCGACGCCGACGCGCCGTATCCAAAAGCTGATGCCCGAGCGAATCGAGCAGGTTCTCCGTCAGCGGGTTCCAGAGAATGATGAGCGCACCTGAACGCTCAAGGGCGTCCACATCGATACCAAGTGCCCGGCCCTTGGCCTTCAATCGTTGCGGCGATTCATAGAAGCCAAAGAAAAGAGCAGGCTTCTCCGGCGTTGCGAGACTCAGGAAGTTGAGCCCGAAAGTCGTCTTGCCGCTGCCGGCCGGTCCCATCAGCAGCGTGACTGAAGCTGGGGGAAGGCCGCCACCAAGCAGCTGCTCCAACCCATGCACGCCAGTCTCCATGCGCTCCTGCTCGAGCCATTCTTCGGTCGAGGGTGTTCCGAGGAGTGCTTCCAGGCGCGGGTACACGTCGATGCCGGATTGGGAGATTCTGTATTGGTGCAATCCCCCAAGTGCCGGGCTACCGCGCGACTTTGAGATGCGCAACTGGCGCACAGTGCGGATACCAACCAGTTCTTCCTTGAGCTGGATGACGCCGTCAACCATGGTGTGCTCGGGGCTGCCGTCCTCGACGTGGGCACTGGTCAGAAACAGGACCGTGCAGCCGGTAAACGCGGCATGGCTTTGCAGTTCTGCCACGAAGGTCTTCACGTCCAGCGCTGATTGTGCCTTGTCCTTTGCAATCAGCAGGCCGTCCAGGATCAAGGTCGTGCAACGATGGCGCGCGAGTTCGCTGCGCAGCGCATTGACGAGCGTAGCCAGCCCATCATCCCGGAGCACATTAAACAGACTGATGTAGAACATCTCGCGACCGACAACGTCCGCATTGTAGAAATCGAAGGTCGACAAGGCCTGAAACAGTCGGTCATGAGACTCGGCCAGTAGCGTGACGTACAACACCCGCTCACCGTTTGCCACCTGGTTGAACGCAATCTGATTGGCCAGGATAGTCTTACCGGCGCCGGGACTCCCCTGGACAATGTAGGCAGCTCCTTGCACCAGGCCGCCACAAAGGATCGTGTCCAGCCCGGGGACGCCGCTTTGCATGCGAACAAGTTGTTTTGTCATAACTGAATCAATAGCAGGTCGGCGATGCGAACAGGAGCGCACATACGCATACCGCAAAGGGAGTCTGCGCACTTCGGATCACATGAATTTTAGACGATTTCCCTTCCGACGTGGATCGACACGAACCCCGATCGCCGGGTGTGTCGGTCGGTCTATGACATGACCGGCCGCCCCGGGGACGGAAACGCCAGGTGCTGGCAGTGTCAAGGCGTGTGGCTGAGAAGTTGCCACGATTGGAATCCGTGGCAAACCCGGCCCTATCGGCTTGAGCGAAGGAGAAGTGCGCAGAGGGTCAGCGGATTTTGCATACGCTGGGAAACAACTTCACAGACATTGTTTCCACCTCACGGCAACCGGGCCGGCAAGCGGCCCGGCGTACCCTTACAGGAACTTGAACAGGTTCATCCCCTGGATCTGCATGAACGACTGCTGCGCGCCTTGCAGCGCGGTCTGGCGTTGGTAGAACTCGCTGATGGCTGCCGCGTAGTCCAGGTCCTGCAGGCCCGACAGCGTTTGCGCGTTCGAGAGCGCGCGGTTCTCGCCGATGGTGTCCAGCGCGTCGATTTCATTCAGGCGCGAGCCCACCGACGAGCGTACCGTCAGCACGTTGTCCAGCGAGTTGCTGAACTGGCGGATGCCCGTGGCGATCACGTTCTGCAGGTTGGCGTTAGCCGCTTCCTGGTTCATGCCGGTGTTGATCGGGGCCTTCAGCGCGTCGATCACGGCCTTCAGGTTCGCGAATACGTCCGCGCCGGCCTGCTGCGCGGGCTTGGCGGTCATGGTGTCGCCGTCTGCCGGGGCGCCCTTCACCGAGAACGACACGCCAGCCACATTGATGGCCACGCCTTCCGCGTAGTCCGTCGGGGTGCCCACGGCGGTACCGGTGGTGGTGTCCATGATGCTGTACTGCATCCTGCCCGTGCCGGCATTGGTCTGGAACGTCAGCGTCAGCGAGTGGCCGTACAGCGGGTCGGTCGGGTCCGTGACCGAGATCGCGCTGTAGGTGCCCGTGCCGGTATTGGCCGAGTTGCCCTTGAGCACGTAGCCGGCGTTGCCGGTCACGCTCAGGAACACTTCCGAACCGTTGTTGCCCGCTTCCATCTGGCGCGCGGCATCCACCTGCAGCAGCTGGTGGCCGGTGTCGCCCTGGTACAGCGCACCGCCCGCCGCGTTGAGCGAGAACGGCACGGTGCCGGACTGCAGACCGGCGAAGATGTAGTTGCCGTTGCCGTCGTCGGCGTTGGCCAGGCCCATCAGCTGGTCGAACTGGCCTTGCAGCGCGGTGGCCAGCGACGCGCGGTCATTGTCGCTCAGCGTGCCGTTACCGGCGTTCACCAGCATGGTCTGGATGTTCTGGATCGTCGTGGTGACGGTGGCCAGCGTGTTGTCTTCCAGGCCGAGGGAGGCCGTGGCCTGCCTGCGCGACGTGGTGTACTGGGTATTCACTGCACCGGACTGCGACACACCCAGCGCGCGCGTGGCGGCCACGGGGTCGTCGGACGGCGTCAGGATGCGGCGGCCGGTGCCGAGCTGCTGCTGCACGTGCAGCAGGGCCGATTGCTGGCCGTTCATCGAGGCCAGGCCCTGGTGGTACAGGGTAGAGGTAGCGACGCGCATGGCGAGATTCCTTCGTATCCGTTGAGATCGTTGGCGGCCGCGATTACGCGCCGATGCCGATGAGGGTGTCGAACAGCGTGCTGGCCGTCTGGATCACGCGCGCGTTGGCCTGGTACAGCTGCTGGAACTTGAGCATGTTCACGGTTTCCTCGTCCATGTTCACGCCCGACACCGACTGCTGGGCCACATAGATCTGGTTGGTGATGCTGTCCTGCGAGGTCGAGGCGATGGTCGCGGACTTCGTCGCGCTGCCCACGTCGTTAACCAGCTGCGCGTAGGCGTCGTTGAAGCTCGACGTGCCATTGATCGTCTTGGCGGTCTGCAGCTTGGCGAGCGCCAGCGCGTTGCCGTTGTCGGCCACGGCGCCGGAGTTGTTGGCCAGCGTGAAGGTGTCGCCGTTCTTCGGCGCGCCGTCGAACGTGAAGGTCATGCCGTTGAAGGTCACATCGGTGCCCGTGCCGTTGGGCGCGGTGCTGGTCGGGGTGACTACCGCGCCGGTGGAGTCGGTGAAGGTGTAGGCACCCGCCACGCTGTCGTACGTGGCCGTGATCGGTGCGTTGGCCAGCAGCGCAAAGCCCTGCGCGACGTTGGTGAGCTTGGCGGTGCCCGTGCCGGTGTTGTTCTTGTTGACGTCGGCGCGTGCCGGGGAGGCGGCGGCTACCTTGGCCGGATCGGTGATCAGCGTGCCGAAGCTGGCGGCGGCGTTGCGCGTCGGCTGGATCTGGAACGAGTCGTTGGCGTTCATTGGCGCGCTGAGGCTGATCGAGACACCATCGACGACCATCGGCGTGGCGGCGGTCGGGGCGCCCGGCTGCGAGGCCACCACTTTGTTGTCCGACAGGCGCGTCAGCGTGTAGTTTGTGCCATCGAACTTCAGCGCGTAGTCGCTGGTCGTCAGGTTGCCGGCGTTCGTGATGGTGGCCGAAGCGATCGCCGCCGAGGTGTTGTTCTTGTTGGCGTAGACCACCGGCGAGCCCAGCGAGAACATGTCCGTGCCGATGGCGCCGTTCAGGTCCATGCCCAGCTTGTGCTGGTTGTTGAAGGTCTGGCCGATGGCCAGCGAGAGGCGGCCGATGGCGTTCTGCGCCGGCTCCAGGGAGTCCGAGCGGAACTTCAGGATGCCACCGAGCGAGCCGCCCGTCACCGAACCCTCGGGGGCTTCGATAATGTTTCCGCTCAGCAGCGTGTAGCCCACCGTCATGCGGCCGGGGTCGGCAGCCGACGGCTGCGCCACCATGTCGTACGAATCGCTACCCATGACCAGCGGTTGGCCATTGCCGACGAACACGTTGTACGTGCCGCCATCCTGCACCACCACCTTGGCGCCGACCAGTTCGGTCAGCATGGCCACGGCCTGGTCGCGCTGGTCGAGCAGGTCGTTCGGCGGCTGGCCACCGCCGGCGGCGGTCATGCGCGTGATTTCCTTGTTCAGGTTCGCGATCTGCTTGGTGTAGTCGTTGACCTGGGTCACCGTCGACTTGATCTGCGTGTTCAGGCCGTCCTGCAGCTGCTTGAAGTAGTCGCTCGAAGACTTGATCTGGCCAGCCAGCGCCTGGGAAGCCGAGAGCAGGCTCTGGCGCGCGGCGGGGTCCGCCGGCGTGTCCGAGACGGCCTGCACGGCGGCGAAGAACTTCTGCATCAGCGGCGAGAGACCGCCCTTCTGGTCGGCCAGCAGGTTGTCGATCTGCGAGAGCTGGTCCGCGTACGTCGCCAGCTGGGCGCTGGCCGACGTGGCGCCACGCAGCTGCCCGGTCAGGAAGCTGTCGTACACGCGCTGCACGGTAATGGTGTTGGAGCCCTGGCCGTAGAAGCCCGAGCTGGTGTACTGGCCGCCCGCCGACGCGATGATCGTGTTCTGGCGCGTATAGCCCGCGGTGGCCGCGTTGCTGAAGTTGTGGCCAGTCGTCGTCAGCGCGTTCTGCGCCACGTTCAGGCCCGAAAGACCGATATTAAAGAGAGACATGTGTCTGACCCCGGATCTGTTGGTAGCCTTCGGCGTGCGGCCGGCGGCGGTGGATGAGCAAGTTAACGGCGCGAACCACGCGGGACTTTAGCGTCTCATCGGAGGTTTCCGCGAATGGCCCGGCGCGCATGTTGTGAGCGATCACTTGCGTAAAAACGTAGTCTGGAAGCGCCAATAGCGCGGCCGAGAGCGGGCCGCGCGAGGCGTGAAACGGGGCATTGGGCGGCGTTTGCAAGGCCATGCCGCCCACCCGTCAGGTCGAAACCTTCTTCATGATCCGGACCAGCTTCTCGCCGTAGGCCGGATCGGTGGCATAGCCGGCGCGTTGCAGGCCGTGCGCAGCTTCCTCCGCGCTGTTGGCGGCGACCACGCCCGCGTAGCGCGAGTTGGTGGTCAGCAACCGCGCGTAGTCAGCGCACGCTTCGTCGTAGGAGCCGTAGGCACGGAAGCGGGCCCGCACCTTCTGCGGCTGGCCATCGACATATTCCGTGGTCAGCACTTCGGCGGTCGGCCCCTTCCAGTTCGCGCCGGCCTTGATGCCGAACACGTTGAAGGTGGTGGAGCCGTCCGGGTTGGTGATCTCGCGGCGACCCCAGCCCGATTCCAGCGCGGCCTGGCCGACAATCAGCTTGGCCGGCACGCCCGAGGCGCGCGAGGCGGCCATGGCCGGCCCGGCCAGCCGGTTGACGAAGCTGCTGATGTGTTCGGGGGAGTCGTCCGGCAGCTGGCCCAGTTGCGACTGGCCGTTCTGCTGCCAGTCCGCCTGGCCCTGGTATTGGCGCACGCCCGCGGTGGGGTTCCACGCGTTGCCGGGCAGTACGGTGCCGATCGGCGGCGGGCCGTCGGCGTCGGTGGCGCCCCGGCTATCGAGCAGAGCCGCCATCTGGGCATCCTGCTGGCGGCCGCCCACCCCGGGCGCGGCCATGGTGTCCGGCAGCTGCGTGCCCGTGGCCCGCGCCAGCTGGCGGATCATCACATCGGCCAGGCCAATGCCGCGCGAGGACAGCTGCTGCGAGAGCTGCTGGTCCATCATCGACATGTAGAGCTTGGTCTGCTCGTTGTCGAACAGGCCGTCCTGCGGCGTGGCGTCGCGCATGCTCTTGAGCACCATCTGCGTGAAGACAGCCTCGAACTGCTTGGCGGCTGCCTGCAGGGTGTTCTGGTTGTTGCCGGCGCGAGCCTGGTTCTTGAGCGCCTCGAAGCCCTGCGTATCGAGCGCGAAGCGCTGCGAGACGTCGGTCTGCGAGGAAAGCGTGGCGCCCGACATCAGATGATCTCCAGTTCCGCGCGCAGTGCCCCCGCGGCCCGCATGGCCTCCAGGATGGTCTGCAGGTCGGCCGGCGTGGCGCCCAGCGCGTTCAGGCCCTTGACCACCGCGGCCAGCGAGGCGCCCGCCTTGACGATCTGGAGCGAGCCGCCGCCCTGCTTGAGGTCGATCTGCGACACCGGCGCCACCACGGTCTGCCCGTTGCTGAACGGGGCCGGCTGGCTGATCACCGGTTGCGTGTTGATCACCACCGACAGGTTGCCGTGCGCCACGGCACAGTCTTCCACGGTAACCGCCTGGTTCATCACGATGGAACCGGTACGGGCGTTCAGGATGACCTTGGCAGCGGCCTTGGCCGGGGTGACGTCGAGGTTCTCGATCCGGGCAAGGAAGCCCACGCGTGCCGTCGGCGCCTGCGGGGCGCGCACCTGGACCACGCGGCCATCCATGGCGGCGGCAGTGCCGGGGCCCAGGTTGCGGTTGATGGCGTCGACCACGCGCTCGGCGGTGCCGAAATCCGTATCCTTGAGTTCCAGGTTCATGTAGCCGCCTTCGGGCTGGAAGGCCGCGACGGCACGTTCCACCACGGCGCCGTTGGCGATGCGCCCTACGGCCAGCTGGTTGATCTGGACCTTGCTGCCGTTGGCCGCCGCACCCGCGCCGCCCACCAGCATGTTGCCCTGCGCGATGGCGTAGACCTGGCCGTCGGCGCCCTTGAGCGGCGTCATCAGCAGCGTGCCGCCGCGCAGGCTCTTGGCGTTACCCATCGACGAGACCACCACGTCCAGCTGGCTGCCCGGCTGCGCGTACGGCGGCAGCGTGGCGGTCACCATCACGGCAGCCACGTTCTTCAGCTGCATGTTCTTGCCGGCGGGCAGCGTCACGCCGAGCTGCGAGAGCATGTTTGTAATGCTCTGCGTGGTGAACGGCGTCTGCATGGTCTGGTCGCCGGTGTTGTCCAGCCCCACGACCAGGCCATAGCCGATCAGCGGATTGTCACGCACGCCCTGGAACGTGACGAGGTTCTTCAGGCGTTCCGCATGCGCCGTGCCGGCGCCCGCCAGTCCGAAGACCAGCGCGAGCGCGAGCAACAGGCGAGGAAGAGAGACCGCGCGACCCCAGCGGGTAGAAAGGCCGGGCGGGGTGCCCAATAGCGAGCCTGGCTTGTGGAAAGGCATCGGAGGCAGAAACATGGCGGGATCAGAACGGTAAGACATTGAGGAAGAAGCGCTGCAGCCAGCCCATGTTCTGCACTTCGTCGATGTATCCCTTGGCGGTGTACTCGATCCGTGCATCCGCCACCTGGGTGGACGGCACTGCGTTGTCGCCGGTGATCGTGCGCGGATTGACCACGCCGGAGAAACGGATGAACTCCGCCCCCTGGTTGATGGCCATCTGCTTTTCTCCGGACACAACCAGGTTGCCGTTGGCCAGCACTTCCAGCACCGTGACGGTGATGGTGCCGTTGAAGGTGTTGGCGGCGGTGGCGCCGCCGCTGGCCTTCAGGGCATTGCTGCCGTTGACGTCGGCATTCGACCTGGCGCTGAACAGCCCCGCCAGCGCACGCGGCACCGCGTCGAACGACAGCGTGGTGCTGCCCGTGCGGCTGGCATTGGTCCCGGAGTTCTTGCTGGCGTTGACGTTCTCGCTGATCACGATGGTCAGGATGTCGCCAACGTTACGTGGCCGCCGGTCCTCGAACAGCGGATTGCCCGCGTAGGACGAGGCAAAGATGGAACCCGTGGGCGCGCCCACGGCGCGCGGCTCGGCGCGTGCCGTGGTGGGCGTCTGCACGAGGGGCTCCTTCGGCATCAGCGCGCAGCCGCCGCTCGCCAGCACGGCCAGGCCGGCAAAGGCGTACAGGGCAAACACACCGAGGCGATGCAGCTTGGCGGCCATGGTCACTCCCATCATCCCATCTGGGTCAGGCGTTGCAACATCTGGTCGGACGTCTGCACTGCCTTGCTGTTGATTTCGTACGCGCGCTGGGTCTGGATCATGCTGACCAGTTCCTCGACCACGTTCACGTTCGACGCTTCAACGTAGTTGTTCTGCAGCGTGCCCGCGCCGTTCAGGCCCGGCACGGTGGTGTTCGGCGCGCCCGAGGCATCGGTCTGCGCGTAGAGGTTCTCGCCCAGGCTTTCCAGGCCGGCCGGGTTCGGGAACGTGGCGAGCTGGATCTGGCCGACCGTGGCGGCGTTGGTCTGGCCCGGCTGCATCACCGTGACAGTACCGTCGCGGGCCACGTTCACCGAGGTGTAGTTGGCCGGCAGCGTGATGGCCGGGTTCAGCACGAAGCCGCTCGACGTCACCAGCTGGCCGTTCGGGTCCACCTGGAACGAGCCGTCACGCGTGTAGGTGGTGGTGCCGTCCGGCATCGTCACCTGGAAGAAGCCCTGGCCGATGATGGCCACGTCGCGCGAGTTGCCGGTCTGCGTGGGGTTGCCCTGCGTGTGGATACGTTCCGTGGCCACCGGGCGCACGCCGGTACCCAGCTGCATGCCCGAGGGCAGCACGGTCTGGTCCGACGACAGCGCGCCCGGCTGGCGGATGGTCTGGTACATCAGTTCCTCGAACACGGCGCGGCTGCGCTTGAAGCCCGTGGTGGACACGTTGGCCAGGTTGTTCGAGATCACGTCCATCTGCGTCTGCTGCGCATCGAGGCCGGTCTTGGCAATCCAGAGTGAGCGGATCATGGTTTTCCTTCGAGTTCTGTGTCAGCGCTGCGCGCTTCAGTTGTTGGACAGCAGCGCGTTGGCCCGCTGGTCGTTGCTATCGGCGCCGGTAATCATCTTCATCTGCATCTCGAAGCGGCGCGCGTTGGCGATCATGTCGACCATCGCCTCCACCGGATTCACGTTGCTGCCCTCCAGCGCGCCGGAGATCACGCGCACCGTGGGGTCCTGCTCCAGCGCGTTCACGCCGGGACGCAGGCGGAAGTAGCCGTCGTCACCGCGCGCCAGCCCTTCGGGCGGCGGCGATACCACGCGCAGCTTGCCGACCTGGGCCAGGCCGTTGGCGGCCTCGCCCGGGCCGCGTGCCACCACACTGCCATCGGTGCCGATGGACACCGTGGCGCCCGGCGGCACCGCAATCGCGCCGCCATCGCCCAGCACCGGCCGGCCGGCCGAGGTCTGGAGCTGGCCGTCGGCCGAGATTTGCAGCGCGCCGGCACGGGTGTACGCCTCCGAGCCGTCGGGCATCTGCACCGCCAGCCAGCCGTTGCCCTGCAGGGCGACGTCGAGGTCGCGGCCCGTGTACGTCAGCGGGCCGGCCTTCATGTCGGCACCCGGCGTGGAGGCCAGCGTGAAGGCGCGGGTCTGCGTCTCCTGCCCCACTACAGGCACGGCGCGATACAGGTTGATCTGCGCGCGGAACGCCGGCGTGGAGGCATTGGCCAGGTTGTTCGATACCGCGGCCTGCTGGTCGAGTATCTGCTTGGCGCCCGAGAGGGCGGTGTAAATCATGCGGTCCATGTCGGCGTTCCGGCGAAGAGATCGGCGTGTATCAGATGTTCACCAGGGTCTGCAGGACGGTGTCCTGCGCCTTGATGGTCTGCGCGTTGGCCTGATAGTTACGCTGCGCGACGATCAGGTTGACCAGCTGGCCGGACAGGTCCACGTTGGACTCTTCCACGGCGTTCGACTTCAGCGTGCCCATGGCGCCGCCGGCCGTGCCGAGCAGTTCCTGGCCCGAGGCACCGGTGGAGGACCACACGTTGTCACCTTCCGGCTTCAGGCCTTCCACGTTGCCGAACGTCGCCATGGCGATCTGGCCCAGCGACAGCGTCTTCTCATTCGAGTACGAACCGAGGATCGTGCCGTCTTCCTGCACCGAGAAGCCCAGCAGCGCGCCCGAGGCGTAGCCATCCTGCACGATCTTCTTCGGATCGTTGTCCGAGCCGAACTGCGTGGAGCCGGTCAGGTTCAGGTTGGCGGTCAGTGCAGCGGCGCCGTTGGCGGCCGGCAGCGCGAGGGTCGGGTTCGCCGGCGTGGTCGACTGCATCACGCCGTTGCTGTCAAACGCCATCGAGACCGGCATGCCGGCCAGCGTGTTGCCTGCGGAATCGGTCAGGTACATGTTCCAGTTGGTGCCGCCCGGCACGGTCGGCGCGGCGGCCGACTTGGCGAAGTACGCGGTGACCTGCTGCTTGTTGCCCAGCGAGTCATAGACGCTGATCGCCGTGCTGTAGTTGAACATGTCCGATGTCGGCAGCGCGCCCGGGGCGCTGGCGAAGGCGGTGGCCGGCACGGTGCTGCGCGAGTCGAGCTGGAATTGCGCCGTCACGGTCTGCGTGGCGCGCGGGGGCATCTGGGCGTTGCTGATGGTGATCGGCTGCGGCGCCACGCCACCGGCGGTGGTGCCGGCCGGGTAGCCGGTGACCTGCAGGCCCGTGGCGTTGACCAGGCGGCCGTCGTCCAGGCGTTGCATCTGGCCATTGCGCGAGTAGAACACCGAACCATCGGTGTTGGTCAGGCGGAAGAAGCCGTTGCCGTTGCTGATGGCCACGTCCAGGTTACGGCCGGACGAGGCGATATTGCCGTTGGTGAACGACTGCACCACGGCGTTCACGCGCGTGCCCAGGCCGATCTTCGAACCGGCGTACACGTCCGCGAACTGCGCAGTGGATTGCTTGAAGCCAACCGTGTTGGCGTTGGCGATGTTGTTGCCAATCACGTCCAGGTTGGACGCGGCGGCATTCAGGCCGCTTACCCCTTGACCAAAACCCATGATTTTCCCCTAATAAGGCTGTCGTTCGTGAATTGCCCGCGCGTATGCCGGACCGGGTGATACGTAAAAGTGGATCAGGAAATGCGGCGCACGTCGTCGACGTTGGCGGTCTTGCCGTCGCCAAGTTCGACCAGCACGCCGGTGCTGTCACCGCTGATGGACTGGACCTTGCCGTAGACCAGCGCGATGGCGCTGACGTCCTTGCCCTCGGCCGTGCCGGACACCTTGAAGGTGTACTCGCCATTGGGCACGGCGTTGCCCTGGTCGTTCTTGCCGTCCCAGGCGATGTCGTGCACGCCGGCGGTCTGGCCCTTCATGTCGATGTTGCGGACCACGTTGCCGTTCTTGTCCAGCACCTGCACGGTGACCGAGTCAGCCGTGGACGGCACGTCCACGCCAATCTTGGTGGCCACGCCGTCCGCCACGGTGATCGCGTTGCCCGGCACCATCACGGTCTTGCCGATCAGGTTGGCGGAGTCCATCGCGCGGCTGGCCGCGGTCTGCGAGAGCAGCGCGGTCAGGGTCTCGTTCATCGTCTGCAGGCCGCTCACCGTGCTGATCTGCGCCAGCTGCGAGGTGAGCTGGGCGTTGTCCATCGGGTTGAGCGGGTCCTGGTTGTTCATCTGCGTCACCAGCATCTTCAGGAAGTTGTTCTGAAGATCTGCCGCGCTGGAGCTGCCGCCCTTGAGCGCGTCATTGACGGCGGAGTTGCTGTTGACGTTAGAGGTGGTCGTCATGGTGTCGGTTCCGGCGGTTCCTGGAAGGATTCGAAAGGTTGTGGGTTACTGACCGATCGTCAGCGTCTTCAGCATCATGGTCTTGGCGGTGTTGAGCACCTCCACGTTGGCCTGGTACGAACGCGACGCCGATATCATGTTGACCATCTCTTCCACCGGGTTCACGTTGGGCATCGTCACGTAGCCGTTGGCGTCCGCCAGCGGGTGCGACGGGTTGTGCACCATACGTGCCGGGGCGGCGTCTTCCATGACGCCGGCCACCTGCACGCCGCCCACGTCGGACTGGCCGGGCGTGGGCGCCATCTCGAAAATCACCTGCTTGGCGCGATACGGCTGGCCGTTCGGCGCCACGGCGCTGTCCGCGTTGGCCAGGTTGGAGGCCGTCACGTTCATCCGCTGCGACTGCGCGGCCATGGCCGAGCCGGCCACGTCGAAAATGTTCATGCTGGGCATGGTCGGTCCTGGTTAGCTCTGGATAGCCGACAGCATCGTCTTGATCTTGCTGCTCATGACCGTCAGGCCGGCTTCGAAGTGCACCGTGTTGTCGGCGAACGCCACGCGCTCGGTGTCCATTTCCACGGTGTTGCCGTCCATGCTCGACTGCAGCGGAATGCGGTAGTCGAGGTCGGCGCTGCTCGAAGTCGGCGCCTGGCCCGGCAGGTGGCGCTTCTGCGTGGTGGAAAGCGTCATGCCTTCGCTCTGGCGGCCGCGCTCCACCGACGTCGCCAGGGTGCTGGCGAAATCGAAATCGCGTGCCTTGTAGCCCGGCGTGTCCGCGTGGGCGATGTTCGAGGCAATCACCGATTGCCGCTGGGTCCGGAGGCTCAAGGCTTCCTGCTGGAAGCGCAACGCCGCATCGAGTCTGTCGATCATGTCTGCCTTTCCTGCTCTGGCTTCAACTTCGGGGAGAAAACTGCCGTAGACCTGGGTATGCGTATACGCGTGCCGGTCCGGGGCTTCTTCAGGGTTGCCATCTTAGGGGCCGCCCTGTCACGCCAATCGTGCGAATAGGACCGAGAAATCCGCGCAATTCGCGCCGACCCTTCGCGCGAGGCTGCCTACAATTGCCCCACAGATTCGTTGTTGTATTTCCGATGTCGTGGGGCGGCATCGCGCGGGCCCGCCCGCGCCGGCCACCCCCCATCCTTGCTGGGATGACCCCTATGAACCTCACTCGCCAGGCCGCCGGGCTGATGGCGCTGGCCGGCTTCGCGCTGGCCCAGCCGTCCGTCGCCGCGCCCGCCCAGGTCACGCCGGTGGCAATGCCGTCGGCTGCCACCCCGTTTGCCGACGACCCCGTGCGCGTGGTCGTCGAACAGTTCCTGCTGCGCCAGGCCACCGGCCTGCCGGGCAAGGTCAGCGTGCAGGTGGTGCCGCCCTCGGGCGGCCGCGCGCCCGATTGCCAGAACCCCGAACCCTTCCTGCCGTCCGGCGCCGCCCCGTGGGGCCGCGTGGCGGTGGGTGTGCGCTGCGGCGGCGACCGGCCCTGGACGCGCTACGTGCAGGCCCGGGTCTCGGTACTGACTGATTACTATGTAGCGGCCCGCGCAATGGCCCCCGGCGAGACCATCAGCGCCGCCGACCTCGAAGTGCGTCAGGGCGACCTGGCGGCGCTGCCGCGCGCCGTTGTGACGGATCCAGCACAAGTGGCCGGCGCCGTGGCAGCCAACCGCATCGCGGCCGGCTCGCCCATGCGCACCGATCTGCTCAAGAAGTCGATTGCCGTGAAGTCCGGCCAGACCGTCAACGTGACCGTCGAAGGTGACTCGTTCCAACTCACCAGCGAGGGCAAGGTGCTCGCCGATGCCGCCACCGGCAATTCGGTACAGGTGCGGCTGCGCAACGGGCAGGTGGTCAGCGGCCTCGTGCGCAGCGGCGACACAGTCGTGCTGCAGCAGTAATCGTCACATTTTTAACGGAAGAAGCCCGAAGTAGTCGCCGGGATTCCCGCGGAAGCAGGAAGAAAGAGCAGGCGCAGGCGGCGCATGCGAGAATGCCGCCCCACCCCTGATCCGGATGCGAAAACCCTAAAGTTCCGGGTGGAACATCCGATAAGCCAAGGGAACCCAGCAAGGATTTCACCGTGAAGATCAACCAATCCACTCCGTCCCTGCCCGCCGATGCCGCGGCAACCGACAGCGCAGCCCGTCCGGCCGCCAACGGTGCCGCCTCGTCCGCGACTTCCGGCGCCCTGACCGGCGTGCGCGTCAGCCCGCTGACCGCGCAAGTGCGTGAGATCGGTTCGCGTCTGGTCAATGAGACCGACGACGACATCGATACCGCGAAGGTCGAGGAAATCCGCCAGGCTATCGCGGAGGGCAGGATCAAGATCGATCCCAGCAAGATCGCCGACGGCTTGCTCGCTTCGCTGCGCGAGTTGAGCCAGGGCGAAAGCCAATAACTCCCTGACATGAGCCAAGCCCTGATCCAGACCCTGAAGCTCGAAGCTGACGCCATCGCCGCATTTGGCCGCACCCTCGCCGAGGAGCGCGACGCCATCAAACGCCAGGATTTCCAGGCGTTGAGCGAGCTGCTCAACCAGAAGATGGAACTGGCTCAGGGCCTCACGCGCGCCACCGCGGCGCGCGAAGCGCAGATGATTGCGCTGGGCCTGCGCGTGGGCCCGGGCGGCCTGCTTGTGGGCGGGCTGGTGGATGCGGCCGTGGCTGAGGCGTGGCGCAAGGTGGTGTTCTTCGCCAGCAAGGCCAAGGACGCCAACGAGTTGAACGGCGCCATCGTCAACGCCCACCTCGAATTCACGCAGGAAGCCATCCAGGTGCTGCGCCAGGGCGGCGCCGGCCCCAACGAGATGTATGGCCGCGACGGCCGCGCGCAGAACGCCGCAAGCGGCGTGAGCCTGGCGGCCGGCTGAGTTACATACGCATCACACCGCCGGTCCCAATCCGGCGGTAGTCAGAACCGGCCTACGCAAGGCTAGGTCATCGACCGATCCCCGCCGGCAGGCACCTTGCCTACATTGACAGTCAGGCGCATCCGCACGACACGCGCGGATGCCACCACTTTCTGTCTGGGAGGTGTCACTCATGTCCTTCGCGCTCTATCTCATCGGGCTGCTGCTGCTCGTCGGCGGCATCGCCTGGGGCCTCAGCATCGCTGGGTTGGCTCCGGTTTATATCGGCATTGCCTGTTTGGTGGTGCTGGGGATTGGGGTAATGTCGGCGGTATCGCGGACGCGGACTAAGGATCCGTCGTAGGGAAAATGTCGGCTGTGGCCGACTTTTAGCTATTACGAAAGAACACGAAGCTTTTGTCTTCCAAGTTGTGCTCTTTTTTGTATTGCTTTTCCCAAGCCCAAAAACCTTCAGGCGGGTCCGAATCAATACCTCTCCGCCAATACTGCTCGCCATGAGTCAGCAGCATCGCCCAATGATAGTCAAGTTCGTGGGCGCGTAGGCCTACGTCCAAATATCCGTCCAGCGCATTTTCCACCAAGGAGGAAGCGAGGAGGACGGCGTTTGCCTGATCGTCACCCAGGTCACCGTACTTCACCATAATGGCCTGGATTATTGCCACCCAGGTACGAAAATTAAAAACCACACTTTCTCTGGGGTCGCGGTCGTTAACGATGACGATACCATCTACGATTTTGCTTTCCTCTATCACGCCCGATAATCTTTTGAGTCATACGCGTGCTTATCACGCTACCTCGGCAATTCATCACTGGAGACGAATCTCCTGTCTTTCAGACGATGCTCTTTCCTGAATTTCTTTTCCCAATCCCAAAAGCCTTCGCTAGCCGGCGTAGGGCGAGAGCCTCACTGAACACTTCTTGCTATGGCATGCAGAATTCAGTTTTGATCATAGAAAATGAAATTTCTTTCTTCCAAGTCGTGCTCTTTCCTGTATCGCTCGTCCCACTCTTCATAACCATCTGGCTCCTCCGTATCGATACCTTTCCGCCAATATCCCTCACCATGTGCCAGAAGCATTGCCCAATGGTAATCCAGTTCATGGGCACGCAAACCAACTGCCATATAGCTGCGCAACGCATTCTCCACCAAAGGCGAGTTCAGAAGAATCGAGGCGGCTTCTTTCTCTGTTTTTCCGGCGTATTGAACCATCAACCCCTTGATTATTTCCACCCAGGTTCGGAAATTGAAAATTACGCACCGCCTTGGATCATTATCATCAACAATCAGAATACCATCAACTATTTTGCTTTCGTCCATCACTACTGATATCCTTTTAGTCACAAATCACGCACTTTCGGTCAAGATACACTGCTAGCACTCTTCCTTCTTGGATCGATCGAACACTGAGGCTCCCTTTGTGGAGAAAACCGCCAGCTGGCATCCAATAGGCTTTGGCGACGCTCCTTTCCGTCTTACGTCTCCGGGATTTTCAACCATGGGTCCGCTTACGGCGTCATATCCGTGTGAAAGCACGCCTTTTCGCCCGCGCGTCACAAAGTCCGCCCACTCTTCATCAGCAGACTTGAATACCTTAATATCAAGCATAGCCAACTCCGAGTCTGGAACGGAAAATACCGTGATCTTCGGACGCTTGCGAGATCGCCACTCCTCCGCCTGCGCCCGCTCTGTCGTCACATAAAATCCACCTTTACCTGCAGGATTAAAATCCAGATTGGGACGCCCTTCAGACGGATCGATCGGTCCCTTGATGTTTCCTGCATGATAAAAAGTCGTCGTACTTTCATCAGCTGATAATCCCAGCGGATCAATATATTCCACTGGATTGGGCGCATACCCATACCCGTTCAGCCCTCCCCGAAGCCCAATCGGATCCCGGCTCACAAACCGCCCGCTTACCGGATCATAGTACCGGTGCCGGTTGTAATGGAGCCCGGTTTCCTGGTCGTGATACTGGCCCTGGAAGCGCAGTGGGTTGGCAATGCCTGCCTTGCGCGCCGCGTCGGTGATGACCTCTCGCGCGGCGCCCCAGGCCTTGTACTGCGCAGACCATGCAATCTCGCCGGTCTCGTCGGTCAGCTCCTGCGGTGTGCCGAGGTGATCGCATTGGTACCACGCGATGGCGTCGAACGGCTGCGGGGCGATGTCCTCGGTCCAGAGCGGATCGTCGTCGATATCGTAGTCGCCCGCGTAGTCGGGCTGGCGATGCAGGGCGATGGCGTCATGGCGTACCGCCTGGGCCAGCGGTACGAAGGTGCCGGGCTCGTACAGATAGTGCGTGCTCCGGTCCGGCCGACTTTCCCACGCCAGTTGGTCGCCGTCCCAGCCATAGAGCGTGACGCCCTGGGCGGAGGACGACTTGACGAGCCTACGCCCGAGCGCGTCGTAGATGTACTGCACTGACAGGTCCGCTTGGCGATAGGCGGCCAGCCGATTGAAAGCATCCCACGTGAAGGAGGCCGCCACGCCATGGTCCAGACGTCCGATGAGGTTGCCGCGTTCGTCCCATTGATATTGGGTGCCGGCGTATTGCCGGAGCAGGTTGTCCACCAGCCTCGGGCGGCCGGTCAGGCGACTATCGGTGGCCCGTCGTCCATGTGCCGGAGTAGCCTCATACAAGCGCGTATCGGGATCGTCGAGCAGGTTGCCGGCCGGGTCGAAGGCGAACGTTTCGCTGCCCAGTGCGCTGTGCGCAGCGAGCAGCCGGCCCACTGGGTCATAGCGATATCGCAGCGTGCCGCGCCGCATGTCGCGGATACCCGATAGCTGCCCGACCGCGTCGTACTGGTACTGGCGGTGCAGCAAGCGATGGCCCGCCCGGGCGCCCTCGATGTGGGATAGCGTCTGTTCCACCAGGCGCCCCGCCGGATCGTAGGCCTGCGCATGGGCGAGCCGGTTGCCCTGCGTGCGAAGCACCTCCCGGTGCAGGTCGTCGCGCTCCAGATGGACCAGTTCGCGGTCATCCAGCATCACGCCGTGCACGTGCCCCGCGCCGTAAGTCAGCGCGGCCACGCGGTGTCCGTCCGGACGGATCGTGGCGATGCGCTGGTGCAGCGCGTCGAACTCGTGCCGCCAGACCGCCACCAGCGGCTCCTCAAGGCACCGGTAGTGCTGATGTTCGCGCACCACATTGCCTGCGGCGTCATGGAACCAATGCAGGCGGCTGTCCGCGTTCTCGGCCAGGATCATGCGGCCGTCGCCGTCATAGGCGAACGTCTCGGCCTGGCTGTGCCTGACCTGGCCTTGTCGATCCAACTGGCCCGCCTCGCGGCGGATCAGGCGACCGGCTGCATCGAAGGCGTAGGTGGTTTGCAGTTGCCCGGCATCGACGCTCCGTGCCAGCCTGCCCGTGGCCGGCTCATGGAAGTGGCGCGTGGTCCTGCCGTCGAAGCCGGTTTCCTCCAGCAAACGCCCCACTGGGTCGTAGCGGAACGCGGTCCTGGCGTCGTTCTCGTTGACGAGCGCAATGAGCCGCCCGAGCTTGTCCCACTGGTAGCCGAGCGTGCGGCCCGCCGCATCGGTGCGCCCTGCTATCAGGCCGGCCTCGCTGTAGTGCCAGGTGGTACGCCGGTGCAGCGCATCGGTGTACGCCAGCAGCCGGCCTTCAGCGTCGCGCTCGAAGTATTCCGCGCGCCCATCGGGGTGGCTGACGCTGGCCAGTTGCCCGGCCTCGTACTGGTACTGGGTCGCCTCGCCTGCCGCATTCGTGAATGTCACCAGCTCGCCGCGCGCGCCATACTGCCAGGTGCTGGTCTTGGCCGAGCAATCGGTATAGCTGGCGAGTTGCCCCGAGGTGGTGTAGGCCAACTGCTTCTTCCCGCCCCGTGCGTCGAGTATTTCTACCAGCAAGCCGGTCTGGCTGTAGGCATATTCCGTCTTGTGTCCGAGCGGGTCAGTCTCCTCGATCAGATTGCCGCGGTCGTCATGGCGGCGCTGCCACAGCCCGCCCTCGGCATCCCGGATGCCGATGAGCTGGTCGCCGTCGTCCCAGGCGTAGTGCACCGCGCTGCCGTCCGGGCGCAGGTGCTCGAGCAGGTTGCCGCGCCCATCGTAGGCGAACCTGTCCACGGCACCGTCCGTACGCACATGCCGCACAACATTCTTGGCGTCGTCGCGGAAGAACCATTCGGATCGTCCGTCGGGATGCCGGATCCGATAGGTGTAGCCGAGGATGTCGTAGTAATGCGAGGTTTCGTGGCCGAGCGCGTCGGTCACGCAGGTCACGCGGATGTCGGGGTCCCACGCCAGGCGGATGTCGAAACTGCCGTCATCGGCCCATTCGCGCACCGCCCGGGCATTGGGGCCGTCGCCGTGCCACTGCAGGTTCGTGCCGCGTCCGGTGCGGTCCGTGTAGCGCGTGAGCAGGTGATGCCGGTAGGTGTAGTCCCAGTGGGCGGCGTTCTCGTCCTGCGCCATCACGAGATCGCCCGCGCCGTCGTAGGTATAGCGCGAGAGCTGCCGCACAAGCTGGCCGTCGGCGATCTGCCACAGTTCGGCAATGCGCCCGGCCGCGTCGGGGCGGACGCCGATGTGGGCCATCGTCGCCGTACCTTGATAGGCGATCACATCCGACAGCACGGTGTCGCCGTGAACGCGATGGTCATAGTGCAGCGCCACGCCCGCGCCGCTGCGCAGCTTGATGCCGGTCAGGCGGAAACGCTGCCCGTGGCGGCGGTAGGTCTCCTCAGCTTCGAAACCCCGGGCGAGCGTCAGCGCGTTCTCCGACACCCGTACAAGCGTGATGTTCTCGATCGGATCGTGGTGGAACTTGCCAATCTCGGGGAGCGGATATGCATGGCTGCGGCCATCGGCGGCGTGATACACCACGCCCTTGGACACCTGATCGAAGCGGGTGGTGTACGGGGTGATCCAGCGCGCGCCGCATGGATTCGATACACCGGTGTCGTAGGCGGCGAGGCTCGAGCGGTAGGTACGCGTCCAGGCAAGCGGCAACTGTCCCGGCAGGATGAAATCGGTGTGCGACAGCGTCTCGTCGCCGGTGGCGAAGCTGATGCTGCGCCGGCTGCCGGAGGGTGCCGGGCAGTTTCGGCAGCCGGGGCTGCCCCGTGCTGGCGCCTGACGGCCGATGGCGCCCAGTTCGCCATCCTGCGCGCGTTGCCGTGCCTCGCTGGTGTACTTCGGATGGACATTGGCGCTCTGGCCGGCGCGCCGCTTCTGGCGCCATCGCGCCACCGCCTGGCTGAGTATCGCCAGCAGCCAGCCGAGGCTGTGCGTGGCTTGCGGGTCGGCCAACTTCGCCAGTTGCGCCCGCAGTGTCGGGCCCATCTCGCGCAGGGCGCCCGCGCTGGCGGCCACCTGCTGCCGCATCTTCTCGGGCATCGCGAGCCGCACCGCCGTGTTGGCCACCGCCTTGCCCGACGCCTTGTGGGCATCCCACACCGCACCAAAGATATTGCCGATGGCCGCCCGGGGATCGTTCAGCAACTGCTCCGCCGCAACGCCGGCTTGCGTGCGGGCCGACCGCGCGTTGCCGGCGGCGTCGAGCCGGCCCAGCGCGACGGCTTCCATCCCGCCGGCAATTTCGCCCAGCAGCGTCTCGCCCAGGGCGCCGGCATCTTCCAGGATGCTGCCCAGCTTCGCCTGCGCCTGCTGCACAAAATCGTCAAGCTCGCCGATGATGGTGGCGTTCAAATGCCCGACCAGCACCTCGATCAACCCATCTCCGAGAGCAGCCGTGGCGGCGTGGCGCAGTTCCTGACGAACCAGTGCGAGCGTGGGCCGCAGGCTCATGCGTGCCGCTGCCATGCCCGGTGGCAACGGCAGGACGCCGATCAGGTTAATCCCCAGGCTGGCCCAGTCGAACACATCGCGCGAGCGGCTGCGCATCAGCGCGAAGATGTCGTTGAGCGCATCGACCAGTGCCATGATGTTGCCCACCACGGGCAAGCCGCCGGCCACGGCCTGGATGCGCGCCAGCGTCACCAGCCCGCCACTGGCCTGCCGCAGCCACGCATCGACCTGCGCGGCACCCCGGCCCACATCCTCCACGGCGATGGTATTGAGCGGGGCCACTACTGTCTCGGGCGGGCGCGGAGCAGGTGAAGGCGTCGGTTGGGACATGGCTGGGCGTGATGGCGATGGAGGGTTTCGGCGGGAATCAGGAGACAAATCCCGGCGTGGTCATCGAAGGCCGGGCGGGATGCGATACGGCCTTGGCCAACGCCGGCACCGCCATCAACGTCGGCATCGCGATCGGCATCGCCTGGCCCAGCAGCGCCTGGGCGCCGGACAGGCCGAATGCCGCGAGCCCATCGGGAAGGCCCTTGACCGCCGTGGTGAGCTGTTGCGCGATCTGCAGTGCCTGGCTGGTCTCGCTGGCCCGGCTGGCGGCAGCGAGCACCTGCCCGGCGACAAACCCGGCGGCGCTGTCGGCCATCGCGCTGGCGCCCGCCTGCCCTGCCGCGCGCGGCGACCATGCCGGCTGGCCGACATGACTGGCCTCGACCCAGGTATCGGCGGGGTCCTTGCCAAAGCGCACCGTGGCAGGGCCCGGTGCAAGCCCGTCGACGGCCGCGAAGCCCTTGGCGTTCAAGCGGCCGGTCACCGCCTTGCCCAACGCGTCCTCCACGCGGAACTCCCCACCGATGCCGGTGCGGTTGGCGTAGTGGTTGAACAGTTCGAGATTGCCTTGCCCGGGCTTGCGCGGCGGCGGGAACGCCGCGGCACCGCGCTGTGCCGTGATCAGGGCATAGCTGGCGGTGCGAATGACATACGCGGCGCCGGTGCGATGCGTGATGCCGCCCGCGTCATAAGTGGTACTGCTGCCGCCGCCGCTGATGACGAGCTGCTGCCGGGCCGACAGCGTGATCCGGTCGGCGGTGGCCGTGATCCCGATCCGGGCCAGCAGGTTGATGCTGTCGCGCAGCGCGCGCAGGTCGATGTCGCCGCCGGCCGCCACCAGCCGCCACCCCATGCTCTGGATAAAGATCCGCACGCCCCGGCTCGCGCTGGCCAGCAGCCGCTTGCCCACGGCCAGGCTGGTATGCCCGCCGCTGGTGAGCGCCAGATGCTCGCCCGAAGCAAGATGCGTGGAGCGCGCCGTGGTGGCCTCGATGCCGGCCGGGCTGGCAAGCACAAGGTGCGGCGCGGCCAGTTCGGGAAAGCTGCCGGCATCCGCGTTGGCGACCCCTGTGCCGTGGATGTCGTCGTTCTGCTGCTGGATGGCGCTGGCCACTTCGGCCTGGTCGGCCGCGTCCTGCGCCGCGTGCTGCTGCGCCAGCGCGGCCAGCGTTTCCTGCTGTGCACGGGCCACCGCCAGCCGCTCCACGGTCTCGCCCAGGTCCTTGTGATGCGCGCTGGCGTTGGCACGTCGCTCGGTGGTCAACAGCATGCCGTGGGCGCGCACTACGCCCTGCCCGTCCGTGCGTAGCTCGAAACCCTCGCCCCGCTTGTCCTTGCGCCCGGCGCCGTGCAGCACGCGCGTCAAAAAACCGAGGCCAAGCCATGAGGTCTGATGGTCGCTCTGCAGCTGGGTCTGGATTTCTCCCTGGGTATCGTCCTGGACAAAGGCGTTGGCGCGTTCGCCATGCAATTCCTTGCTGACAAAGCCGGACAGCGCGTGTTGCGCCGGCAGCGGCCACTGCGGCATATTGAGGCGGTTCGCTACGCGGCCGGTGACGATAGGACAATCGGGATCGCCATTCAGGTGCTCGACCACCACCTCCTGGCCGATGCGCGGCACGTGCACCGCCCCGAAGCGATCCCCCTGCCACGCTGAGGACACCCGCACCCAGCATGAGCTGTTGGCGTTGCGCTGGCCGATCCGGTCCCAATGCATCTGGATACGGATACGCCCGTACGCGTCGGTCCACGTCTCCTCGCCCTCCGGTCCCACCACCGTGGCGGTCTGCGGGCCGCTGGTGCGCGGCTTGGGCTGGGTCCGCTCGGCCCGGAACAGCACGTTCGTCGGCTGCGCCGTGAAGGCGACCTCGCAACGCCACTGCTGGCCGATGCCCGACGCTTCGGGCACATCTTCGACCTCCAGATCGGCGCCGAGGATCAGGTACTCGCGATTTGCCCTGTCCTGGACGAAATGGCTCAGCCTGAACGTGCAGCCCGGCACCATGGCGCGCACGTGGCCGCGTCCGCTCGCCCGGCTGCCGTGCTGGCGGAGGGCCTCCATCCGCAGCCGGGCCACATGGCCGCCTTCGCGCCACGGGTCGTTGTCGGTGGCGGGCTGGCCATGGTCGCCTGGATACTCATAGCCTTCTGCCTCGGCGTGCGCGGTATCGAGCGGCGCCGCCGAGCGCACCGCGAGATCCGCGCCTGGCTTGACGAAATCGTAGTCGGAGCTGGCCCATTGGCCGGACACGAGGCGGTCGTGCAGCACGAATGCGTGCAGGCATTCCTCGTCGATGCGGTCCGCGCTGCGCTGCCAGCGAATGGTGTGGTAGGCGGGGCTGCTGTACGGCGCGAACGCACTGTTGGCATCGGTCAGTATCAGCCGGTGCTTGCCATCGCTGTGCGCGATGTGCCAGGAGATGCCCCATTCCTGGGTCAGGCGCTGGAATAAATCGAAGTCGCTCTCGCCGTACTGCACCTGGTATTCACGGCTGGGATAGCGCGCCGCGTCGACGCGCCATTCCACGGGGAAGGCGTAGGCGCAGAGCAGCGCGTCGAGGATCTCGACCACGGTTTGTTGCTGAAAGACGCGGTAGTCCGTGGTCAGCGTGGCCAGCCAGAGCCACGGGCGCAGCGTCAGGCAGTAAGCGATCTGCCGGCCCTGCGGGATCGGGCCGCGCACGTCGGTAATCAGCCCCGTGATCTCCCGCGTGCCCGCGCCGGTGCGACGCGTTGGCCCGGCGCCGCTGCCGTCGAGTTCAATCGCAACCGTCAGTTCCTGGCCGCGCAGCGCCTGCGTGTCGAGGTTCGCCGCCGGCCCGGTCGGCGCATGCCGCGCGTCGGGGGTTTTCAGTTCAACTTCGTATTCGAACAGCTCGCACAGCCGTTCCGTGCCGGACAACCGCGAAAACACCAGTGCCGGTGCGCCCATCAGCGTGGGCAGACCGGCACATCGGACAGAAACGGTACGGGACGGCAATGGCGAGGGAACACGCATAGTCGAGCACGTCGATACAGGAGGCAGGCAAGGCGGCTGCAATCATCGGCTCAGATGCCGCGAACCCACACGATGCGGCGATCGGCGCGCGTACCGAATATGACGAATTCGAAAGTGCGCCAAGACAAACTTAAATGAGATCTGAATGAAATGAGATGACAGCCGGCACTGGGCGGCTCGGCGGCTCAGGCGGTGAATGTTGCGGATCGTGCGCCGGGGTCTATACACTAGAGTGGTTCCGGCCCCACGAAGGTGATCGCCCCCATGCTCGAGGCCCTGCGAAATACAACAAGCGCGCTGTTCGACCCCGATCGCCGATTCCGCCAGGCCCGCATCTTCCACGCCACGCGCGTGGCGCTGGCCCTGCTGGTCTCCATCGCGCTGACCACCGGCATCAACGTGCCGCATGGCGAATGGGCCTCGATCACGGTGCTCGTGGTCATTGGCGGGCTCCAGCACCACGGCAATATCCGCCGCCGCGCCGCCGAGCGCGGGGTGGGCACGCTGATCGGCGCCTTCGTTGGCCTGTTCCTGATCCTCCAGGAAAGCTACTTCCGTATTCCGCTGCTGACCTACCTGCTGATCGCCGTGGCGTGCGGGTATGCGGCCTACCATGCGGTCGGCAAGGGGGGATATATCGCGCTGCTGGCCGGCATTACGGTGGTCATCACGGCCGGCCACGGCGACCAGAACGTCTATGACGCGCTCTGGCGCACCGTCGATGTCATGATCGGCACGGCCATCGCGCTGGTCTTCTCGTTCGCGCTGCCGGCCTATGCGTCGTATTCGTGGCGTTTCAAGCTCGCCGGGCTGCTACGCGCCTGCGCGGCCGTCCACGCCAAGATCGAACGGGGTTTTGCGGATGAGAGCGAGCGCCAGCAGGCCATGATGAAGCTGGGCCCGCCGCTGGTGCAGCTGCGCAGCCTGATCCCCTCGGTGGCGAAGGAAACCGGCACGCCGCCGGCGGATCTGGAGGAAGTCCAGCACTGCGCGCGGGTGTGCATCAGCGCGCTGGAGATGCTGGCGACGATTCCGCCCGAGAGCATGGATGCCTGCGGAGAGGAGCACTGCATCCGCGACCTGCTGCTGGAGATGGCCAGCGCGCTGGAAGCCGGCGACGAGACCATGGTCCGCCAGAACATCACCCTGCCAGCGCCGCACCCGGACGATCCGTCCATCGGCCATAGTTCGTTTGCGTTCCTGACCCTGCAGCTGTCGGCCGAGCTGGGCCATCTGCGCGACCATCTGTCCCAGATGGCGGCGCAGCATCACTTTCCCTACGCCACGCGCTGAGCCGGGTTACTTCCGGTCCGTCAGCGCGATGCGCATGGCCAGCGCGCCGAGTACCGTTCCCATCACATAGCGCTGCGCGCGCAGCCATCGCTCGCTGCGCGACAGGAACGCGGTAATCCCGGACGCCCCCATCACCAGCAGGAAGTTCACCGCACCGCTGACGCCGATCTGCACCGCGCCCAGTTGCAGGCTCTGCCACAGCACGGAGCCCTGCTCGGGATGCAGGAACTGCGGGAAGAACGACAGGTAGAACATCGCCACCTTGGGATTCAGCAGATTGGTGACAAAGCCCATGCTGAACAGCTTGCGCGGCGGATCGGCCGGCAGCGCGCGGGCCTGGAACGGCGCCGCGCCGCCGGGGCGCACCGCCTGCCAGGCCAGCCAGAGCAGATAGGCCGCGCCGGCCAGCCGGATGGCATCGAAGGCGAACGGCACCGCCATCAGCAGCGCGGTCAGCCCCAGCGCGGCGGCCATCAGGTGGACCACAAACCCGAGCAGCACGCCCGCCAGCGAGACCAGCCCAGCCGCCCGGCCCTGGCACAGCGCGCGGGACACGCAATAGATCATGTTGGGCCCCGGGGTCAGCACCAGGACAAGGGCGGCCAGGGCAAAGAAGGCCAGGTCGTGCCAGTCGAGCATGTCGGATTTCCTTGAAAAACGGGGCTACGAGGGCGCCGGGGATCGGGCCATTATAGGAACGGGTGCGATCGTCGAGTGGATACAGATCCGCATGGCTTTCGGCCCGATCTGTACGGCGCCGGCCGCCGTGTCGGACAAACTCGCCTTGTCGGGGCTGCGCCGATGGGCCACATTGGACCGTGACGCCTCATTGCCTCCCATGCCTATCCTCGATACCCGCATCCGGCACGTCCTCCAGCACCCCGGGCGCTTCATCCTCGCCACGCTCCGGGAATTCCGCGCCAACCAGGGCCTGCTGCTGGCCGGGGCGGTGGCGTACTACGCGCTGCTGTCGATCGTGCCGTTGCTGATCCTGATGCTGATTGGCCTGTCGCATGTGATCGACCCGGCCCGGCTGCTCGATACGCTGGCGCGCTACCTGGAATGGCTGCTCCCGGGGCAGTCACGCGCGCTGGTGGCAGAACTGGCGCGCTTCATGGAGCACCCCGCCCTCGGCTGGGTGCTGCTGGTGACGATGATCTTCTTCAGTTCGCTGGCCTTCACCGTGCTCGAGAACGCCATGTCGGTCATCTTCATCCATCGCGTGGCCATCCGGCGGCGGCATTTCCTGGTCTCGGCCATCCTGCCCTATTGCTACATCCTCGTGCTCAGCGTGGGGCTGCTGGTGGTGACGCTGGTGGCGGGCGGGCTCCAGACCATCGGCGAACGGCACCTGGAGGTGCTGGGCCATGACTGGTCGCTGGACCGCCTCTCCGGCACCCTGCTCTACCTGCTCGGGCTGGCTGGCGAGATCCTCCTGCTGACCTCGATCTACCTCGTCATGCCGGTAGGCCGGCTGTCGGTGCGCCATGCGCTGGTGGGGGCGGTCTTCGCCTGCATGCTCTGGGAAGTGTCCCGTCACGTGCTGGTCTGGTATTTCGCCACGCTGTCCCAGGTGGGGCGGGTGTACGGCTCCCTGACCACGGCCATCGTGGTGCTGCTGAGCCTGGAGATTGCCGCCACGCTGCTGCTGTTCGGCGCCCAGGTCATCGCCGCCGTGGAGCGTTCCGGCGCCGACCCTGCGCCGCAGGGCTTCCACACCTAGTCGTCAATCGACAATTTGACTGCAGATGACCGACATTCAACAGACTTGCCTGCATGATGAGTGACAGAGACGACCTCGACATCTGGATGCCTTTGCATACATCCGCGCAAAAAGCGCAATGGTTCGCCCCTCCCGACACCAAAAATAAGGCAAAATTCGGGTCTTGCCCCCGGCTGTGACCCACCCGGGGCATTTTCCAACCTGATTCTTGATGCGAGATAAGCAATGAGTACCCAGCAGCCAACCATCATCTACACCCTGACCGACGAAGCTCCGCTGCTGGCGACCAGTGCCTTCCTGCCCATCATCCGCACGTTCGCCGCCCCGGCTGGCGTGAACGTCGAGACCAGCGACATCTCGGTGGCGGCCCGCATCCTCGGCGAATTCCCCGAATTCCTGACCGAAGAACAGCGCGTGCCGGACAACCTGGCCGAACTGGGCCGCCTGACGCTGCTGCCGGACACCAACATCATCAAGCTGCCGAACATCAGCGCCTCGCTGTTCCAGCTGGTCAGCGCGATCAAGGAACTCCAGTCGAAGGGCTACAAGATCCCCGACTACCCGGAAGACCCGAAGAACGACGAAGAAAAGGCCATCCAGAAGCGCTACTCCAAGTGCCTGGGCAGCGCTGTGAACCCCGTGCTGCGCGAAGGCAACTCCGACCGCCGCGCGCCGGCCGCCGTGAAGAACTTCGCCCGCAAGCACCCGCACAGCATGGGAGAGTGGAGCATGGCTTCGCGCACCCACGTGGCGCACATGAAGCATGGCGACTTCTACCACGGCGAAAAGTCGATCACGCTGGACCGCGCCCGTGAAGTGCGCATGGAGCTGGTCACCAAGAGCGGCAAGACCATCGTCCTGAAGCCGAAGGTGGCCCTGCTGGACGGCGAGGTCATCGACAGCATGTTCATGAGCAAGAAGGCCCTGCTGGCCTTCTACGAAGAACAGATGGAAGACGCGCGCAAGACCGGCGTCATGCTGAGCCTGCACGTGAAGGCGACCATGATGAAGGTGTCGCACCCGATCGTGTTCGGCCACGCCGTGAAGGTCTTCTACAAGGACGCCTTTGCCAAGCACCAGAAGCTGTTCGACGAACTGGGCGTGAACGTGAACAACGGCCTGGTGGACCTGTACACCAAGATCGAGGCGCTGCCGGAGTCGAAGCGCGAGGAAGTCATCCGCGACATGCACGCCTGCCACGAGCATCGCCCGGAACTGGCGATGGTGGATTCGGCCAAGGGCATCTCGAACCTGCACGCACCGAACGACGTGATCGTCGATGCCTCGATGCCGGCCATGATCCGTATCGGCGGCAAGATGTGGGGTGCCGACGGCCGCACCAAGGACACCAAGTGCCTGATCCCGGAATCGACCTTCGCCCGGATCTACCAGGAAATCATCAACTTCTGCAAGACCAACGGCGCCTTCGACCCGGTGACGATGGGCACGGTGCCGAACGTCGGCCTGATGGCCCAGAAGGCCGAAGAGTACGGCTCGCACGACAAGACGTTCGAGATTCCGGAAGACGGCGAGGCCCGCATCGTCGACAACGCCACCAATGAAGTGCTGTCGGCGCTGACGCAGAAGGTCGAGCAGGGCGACATCTGGCGCATGTGCCAGGTCAAGGACGCCCCGATCCGTGACTGGGTGAAGCTGGCCGTGACGCGCGCCCGCAACTCGGGCACGCCGGCCGTGTTCTGGCTGGACCCGTACCGCCCGCACGAGGCCGAGCTGATCAAGAAGGTGGAAACCTACCTGAAGGACTACGACACCAACGGCCTGGACATCCAGATCATGTCGCAGGTGCGCGCCATGCGCTACACGCTGGAACGCGTGATCCGCGGCCTGGACACCATCTCGGTGACCGGCAACATCCTGCGCGACTACCTGACCGACCTGTTCCCGATCATGGAACTGGGCACCAGCGCCAAGATGCTGTCGATCGTGCCGCTGATGGCCGGTGGCGGCCTGTACGAGACCGGCGCCGGCGGTTCGGCACCGAAGCACGTGGCCCAGCTGGTGGAAGAGAACCACCTGCGCTGGGATTCGCTGGGCGAGTTCCTGGCCCTGGCCGTGTCGCTGGAAGAGCTGGGCATCAAGTCCGGCAACGCCCGCGCCAAGGTGCTGGCCAAGACGCTGGACGCCGCCACGGGCAAGCTGCTCGACAACAACAAGAGCCCGTCGCCGAAGACCGGCCAGCTCGACAACCGCGGCAGCCAGTTCTACCTGGCCATGTACTGGGCCCAGGAACTGGCCGCGCAGAAGGACGACGCCGACCTGGCCAAGACCTTCGCACCGCTGGCCAAGACGCTGACCGACAACGAGAAGACCATTGTCGGCGAGCTGTCGGACGTGCAGGGCAAGCCGGCCGACATCGGCGGCTACTACATGCCTGACTTCGACAAGCTGGATGCGGTGATGCGCCCGAGCAAGACGCTCAACGCGGCCCTGGAGGCCGTGAAGGGCTGATGACCTCCCTCTCCGCCCCGGCACCCGGGGCGGAACCGCCAGAACGGCCGGGCCCGCGCAACCGCGTGGTTCCGGCCGTTTTGCATTGACCACCAGACAAGCCACTTCGTGCAGGAATCCCCGCACTCCCTCGCTGCCGCCGGTCTCGACAGCGCCGCCTTCCAAGCGCTGGCGGACGCGCTCGACCAGGCGTTCTGCGTCATCGAGGTGATTTTCGACGGCGACCGGGCGATCGACTACCGCTTTATCACCGTCAACCACGTATTCGAGGCCCAGACCGGGCTGCATCAGGCGCAGGGCCGCAATATGCGCGACCTCGCGCCCGGGCACGAGGCCCACTGGTTCGAGATCTATGGCGAGGTGGCGCTGCGCGGCCATCCGCGCCACTTCGTCGAACAGGCGCGCGCGCTGGACCGCTGGTTCGAGGTGCACGCCTTCCGGGTTGGCGATGGCGTCCGTCCGCTGGTCGGCGTGCTGTTCCGCGACATCACCGCCCGGCGCGAGGCCGAGGCGGCGCTGCGCAAGACCGAAACCCAGGCGCAGCTGGCCGTGGCCATCGCCCGGCTCGGCACCTTCCGGCAGGACACGGAAACCGGGCTGGTCTATATGGATGCGCGCATGCGCGAGCTGCGCGGCGGCGGCGAGGCCGAAGTCATGCCGCTGGCCGAGACCCTCCAGCGCGTGCACCCCGAAGACCGGCCCGGGCTGCTGCAGGCCGTGGAAACCGCCATCGCCACGGCCGACGAAAGCGGCGGCGGCGGCTTCGAGGTGGACTACCGCATCCTCTGGCCCGACGGCAGCGAGCACTGGCACGCGGCCAATGGGCAGGTCGAGTTCGAGGGCGAGGGTCCCAGGCGGCACCAGGCCAGCGTGCTGGGTACGGCACTGGACATCACCGTGCGCAAGCAGGCCGAAGCCATCCTGCGCGAGGCCGATGCCCGCAAGGACGAATTCCTCGCCACGCTGGCGCACGAGCTGCGCAACCCGCTGGCCACCATCCACAACGCGCTCCAGCTCCAGGGCGCCGATGCCACCCGGGTGGACGCGCCGCGCCTCCAGGCCATGCTCGACCGGCAGGTGGAGCACATGATGCGGCTGATCGACGAGCTGATGGAGGTCTCGCGCATCACGCGCGGCGTGATCGAACTGAAGCATGAAGCGCTCGACTTGGCCGACGTGCTGCGCAATGCCGTGGAAGCCGCCCGCCCTGCCGCGATCCGAGCGGGCCACGTGCTGACGCTCCAGCCGGCCGACACCCCGCTGCCGGTGCGCGGCGACGCGGTGCGGCTGGCGCAGATTCTCGGCAACCTGCTGGCCAACGCGGTGCGTTACACCGATCCGGGCGGCCGCATCGACGTGCACGCGTGGCGCGACGCCGCCGGCATCCACGCCGCCGTGGCCGACACCGGCATCGGCATCCCGCCCGGGCATCTGGGACGGCTCTTCGCACTGTTCGGCCAGTTCGACAAGAACGCGCCGCGTTCGCAGGGCGGGCTCGGCATCGGGCTCGCCACCGCGCGCAAGCTGGCGCAGATGCATGGCGGCGACGTCCACGCCACGAGCCCCGGCCCGGGGCTGGGCAGCACCTTCACCGTCGCGCTGCCCGCCAGCGACACCCCCGCCGCGGCCGACGACGCGAAACGCCGGCCCGACTCCCTGCCCAACCCGGTGCGCGTGCTGGTAGTGGATGACAACCGCGACGCCGCCGACAGCGTGGCGATGCTGCTGGACATGTACGGCGCGACCGCGACGGTGGCCTACGATGGCGCGAGCGCGCTGGCGTCCCTCGCCCAATGGTGGCCGGACGTGGTGCTGCTGGACCTCGGCATGCCTTCAATGGATGGCTACGAGGTAGCCACCCGCATCCGCCAGACCTGGCGCGACCGCCCTGTGACGCTGGTGGCGCTAACCGGCTGGGGCCAGGCCGCCGACCGCGACCGCACCCGCGCGCATGGCTTCGACGCCCACCTCGTGAAGCCGGTGGGGCTGGACGCCCTGCTGGCGCTCCTCGCCGACTGCGGCAGCGCCGCGCCGCCCAAATAAGCCGCATTCGTCACCCGCCGCGGCGATGGTCTATGGTGATAAGCCCAGGAACCAGCGGAGCGAGTGCCATGGCATACATCGACGGATTCGTACTGGCCGTGAAGACGGCCAATCGGGAAACTTACCGGCAAGTGGCGCAGAAGGCGTCTACCGTGTTCAAGGAACACGGCGCGCTGAAAGTGGTGGAATGCTGGGGCGACGATGTGCCGGAAGGCAAGGTCACCTCGTTCACCATGGCCGTCCAGCGCAAGGACGACGAGACGGTGGTGTTCTCGTGGATCCTGTGGCCCTCGCGCGAGGCGCGCGACAAGGGCATGGCCGCCGCCATGGCGGACGAACGGCTCAAGGAGGGCATGGACCCGATGCCGTTCGACGGCCAGCGCATGATCTTCGGCGGCTTCGAGGTCATCGTGGATGCCTAGTGGATGCCTAGTGGATGCCTAGTGGATGCCTAGTGGATGCCTAGCGGACGCCGGGTAGCAAAGTGCGCTCCACGGCCTCGGTGAGCGCCTGCAGCACCCGGCTGTCCTCGTCGGCCTTGCGCGACACCAGCGAGATCTGCAGCGTCGGCGCGTCGGCCCCCAGCCGCACGCGGCGCACCGGGTAGCGGTCACAGACCGTCGGGTCCATCAGCTGCACCACGGAGACGCCCAGCCCCGCGCTGACCATGGCGACGATGGCGATCACGCTGTCGAACTCCATCGCACTGCGTTTCTCCGGCATCACGCCATGCACATAGCGCGCCGCCATGGCGCCGGTGACGGTGGCGCGGTCGTAGCGGATCCAGTCGTAGCGGGCGAGCAGGTCGGCCGCGCTGGCCTCCCCGGCGTCCGGCGGGGCGATCAGCACCATCTCCCGGGTGCCCACCGGATGCCAGCGCAGGCTCGCCACGCGGCCGGTTTCGGGCCGGGCGACTACCGCCGCATCGAGTTGCCCCGCCTTGACCAGATCCAGCAGCCCGGCGCTGCGCCCGCGTACCGGCCGCACGCGCAGCTTGGGGTAGTGGTCGCGCAGGTAGCGCAGCGTGCCCGGCAGCAGCACCGGCTGGATCGACTCGATCACCCCGAGCCGGACCGAGCCCTCCACGGCCACGGACACCCGGCGCCGCAGCGCATGGAGGTAGCGCAGCCCGCCCTCCATGGCGGCGGCCACCTCGTGCGCTACGGCTGTGGGCCGCACCTGCAGGCCGGAACGGTCGAACAGGGGCTGGCCGACGTACTGCTCCAGCTGCTTCATCTGCATGCTGACCGCGCTCGGCGTGAGGTGCATCGTGGCGGCAGCCGCCGCGAACGAGCCCTCCTCGATCACGGCGGCAAGGGTGGCGAAGGTCTCCAGCTTCATCAGTTTTCCTTATCAGCGACGTCAAGGAACATCACTTTTTCTTAGCTGTGCTGAAGCTTAGACTGGCTGCACGACGTCATGCAAGGCGCTGCGCCGGCGCCCGCATCAGACGTCCCTTCCATAAGACTCCGAGACACCGCCCCCATGACTGCCGATCACCCTACTGATCACCCAGATCACCCCACCTATCGCCCCACCGCGTGGCTGGCCGCCGATGCCGACCGCGACACCTCCTGGATCCAGCGCCTCTCCGCCGCCGAAATCGCCAGCTTCGACGCCGCCCTGCACCACGCCACCGCGCTGGACAAGCCGCTGCTGGAGATGACCGCCGGTGATTTCCCGCTCGATGCCGCCGCCCGCGACGCGCTGGCCCGCGCCATCGACACCACGCAGGGCCGCTGGGGCATGTGCCTGGTCAAAGGCTTTCCCGTGCACCGCTGGACCGAGGACGAGACCCGCCTCGCCTACTGGGGCATGGGCCTGCACATGGGCGTGGCCCGCACGCAGAACCGCGCCAGCGACTTCATGAACGATGTGCGCGACGTGGGCGCCGCCTACAAGAGCAAGAACGGCCGGGGCTACAACACCAACGCCGGCCTCGACTTCCACACCGATTCCTGCGACGTGGTGGGCCTGCTGTGCCGCCGCGCCGCCCGTACCGGCGGCGCGAGCAAAGTGGTCAGCTCGATCGCCCTGCGGGACGCCATGCTGCGCCGCCGGCCGGACCTCGAAGCCGTGCTCCACACGCCGTTCCACTACAGCTACCAGGGCGCGCAGGACCCCTCCCAGCCGCCGCACTATGCCTGCACCATCCTCGGCAACCATCCGTGGGCGTTCGCCATGCGCACCAATCGCAAGAACGTGGTGGCCGCCCAGCGCGACTTCGACGATGTGCCGCGCCTGACGGCGGCCCAGGAAGCCGCCCTCGACGAACTGGACACCCTGCTGACCGACCCGAGCCTGTGCTTCTCGATGCAGCTGGAGCAGGGCGACCTGCAACTGCTGAACAACTACGTCACCGTGCATTCACGCACGAACTTCGAGGATTACGAGGAGTTCGACCGCAAGCGCCACCTGCTGCGGCTCTGGCTGGCCGTGCCGGGCGCCCAGCCGCTGCCCGATGAGTGGGCCGACTACTTCACCGACGTCCGCGCGGGCGCGGTGCGCGGTGGCCTGCGCGGCAGCGCGCGCAGCGTCGCGTTCGACGCCTACGAGCGCCGCCAGGCCGCCGCGCTGGGCATGCCGCTGATGCCATGGGCACCGGCCACCCGGCCCGCCTCCGCCGCGACGGCCTAGCCGCCGGCATCCCCCACAGAAAAATACAAAGACAAAAACGGAGACAAGCCATGGAACGACGCGATTTCCTCGCGCTGCTGTCGGCGGCGCTGATCCTGCCCCCGGGTCTGGCGCGCGCAGCGCCAGCCGTCACGAAAGTCCTCGTCGGCGCTACCCCGGGCGGCGGTACCGACATCGTTGCCCGCTCGCTCTCGGCGGAGCTGGAGCAGCGGCTCAAGCATCCCTTTATCGTCGAGAACCGGGGCGGCGCGGCCGGCAATATCGCGGCCATCGCCGTGGCCAAGGCGGACCCCGATGGCGGCACGCTGCTGCTGAGCTACACCAGCCACGCCATCAATCCGGCGCTGTTCGAGAAGAAGCCGTTCGACGCCATCAAGGACTTCACGCCGATCTCGCTGATCGCCAGTTCGCCGCTGATCCTGGTGTCGCGCCCGGACCTTGGCGTCAGCAACCTGCGCGAGCTGGTGGCGCTGGCGAAGTCGAAGCCGGGCAAGCTGAGCATCGCCGTGGCCGGCGTGGGCAGCGCCAACCATCTGGCGGGAGAAATGCTCAAGCACGAGGCTGGCATCGACATCGTCAGCGTGCCGTACAAGGGCGCCGGCCCGGCCGTGGCCGATGTGGTGGGTAGTCAGGCCGACCTGCTGCTCGGCAACGTGGCCACGGTGCAGCCGCTGCTGGCGGCCGGCAAGCTCAAGGGGCTCGCCGTAAGCAGCCCGCAGCGGCTGGCGGCGTTTCCGGACCTGGCGCCGATTGCCGATCTCGTGCCGGGCTTCGACTACAGCTCGTGGTACGGGCTGCTCGGCCCGGCCGGCATGCCGCCGGACCTGGTGCGGGAGCTGGAGACGGCAGCGCGCGCTGCCGTAGCGGCGCCGGCCATGCGCAAGCGCTTGCAGGGGGAAGGTCTGGTACCGGTGGGGAACAGCGCCACCCAGTTCGCGCAGTTCCTGCAGGCGGAAATCGCGCGATGGGCGAAGGTGGTGGCCGTCACGCACACACGCGTGGCGTGAGCCAGCAGATGGGAAATGCGGGGGACGTGCGGGGGACGTGCGGGGGACGTGCGGGGGACGCGCCGCTGGCGGTTAGCGGAAGCTGACCGTCACCTCGTTGCTGCGCCCTTGCAGCGACGGCGCCAGACCGCCGCTTCCCGGCACGCGGAAGGCGAACACGAAGCCCTTGCTGGCATCGTCGCCGACGAAGGCGTTGGTCTTGCCCTCGGCGCCCGGCAGCATCACGCAGCGGTCGGCATTGCAGAGGTAGGCTTGCAGGTCCGGCGGCGGCACGCGTGTGAAGCTGTAGCGCCAGCGCACCGCCGTGATGACGCCAGCCGACTGGGGCAGCACCCCGCCCGGCACGATCGGCGCGGACAGCGCGCGCTGGCCCCGGTTCGCAATCATCGGGCCTACCGCCGAGCCGGTCCAGGCATGGCGCGACGGGCCGATTTCCAGCGTCGCTTTCGTCAAGCCCTGCGCCGCCAGGATCGCCGGCAAGAAGCCGCAGAGCGCGGCCACCGTCATCGACAGCCAGGCTCGCATTACAACAGGCCCCGCAGCTGGTTGCGCAGGCGGGTAATCGCCTGGCTGCGGATCTGGCACACGCGCGACTCGGTCACTTCCAGCACCGCGCCAATCTCGCGCAGGTTCAGTTCCTGGTCGTAGCACAGCGACAGCACCAGCTTCTCCCGCTCGGGCAGCTTGTCGATGGCGCGGATCAGCGCCTCGCGCATGCCGGACTCCATCAGCACGGTCAGCGGGTTGGCGTCGTCGGTCACGCCAAGGTGGCGGTCCAGGAAGTCTTCCTCGCCGGAACGCTCGAAGTCCTCGTAGTGCAGCAGCTGGCAGCCGTAGACCTCGTTGAGCAGCTCCTGGTACTCGTCGAGCGGCATGTCCAGTTCCTTGGCCACCTCGGAGTCGATCGGCGTGCGGCCGAGCTTCTGTTCGAGGCCGCGCTGGGTGCGCTCGATCTTGCGCGTGAACTGGCGCAGGCTGCGCGACTGCCAGTCGTTGGCGCGCACCTCGTCCAGCATCGCGCCTCGGATGCGCTGGCTCGCATAGGTCTCGAAGCGCGCGCCATGGTTGTCTTCATAGCGCTTGGCAGCATCGAGCAGGCCGATCATGCCGGCCTGGATCAGGTCGTCGATCTGGACACTGGCAGGCAGCTTGGCCGCCAGTTGCAACGCGATCCGTCGCACCAGCGGCGCATGTGACTTGACCACGCCTGCCTGTTCGAGCTTTCCCTGAATCGTATACATGGTGGAATTCTCGGTAAGAACTTGGTTCGGTGCCAGCGCCCCGCCTGGCATGGTGGCCTGCGGGGCGGACTGGCTGGCTGAGTGTCGGTCCGGTTGTTGCGACTTCTTGTTCTGTTGTCAGGCGGGAACGGCCGCGGCCATTCCCGGAGAGACTGCTTCCTGGCGCAGCGGCCATGCCCCGATGCCGCTGGCCACGTGGCGCAGCGCACCGGTGGCCGCGGCGGCCGGATAGGCCTCCACGACGCAGCGGCCCAGCTGCAGCGCACGCGCCACCAGCGGATCCAGCGGCAGGTAGCCCGCCAGGCTTGCCTCCACGCCCAGGTACTGGCTCGCCGTGCGGGCCAGGTTGCGCGAGAGGGCCATCACCGTCGCTTCCTTGTCCGCCATGTTGACGATCAGCTGGAAGTGACGGCATGCGAATTCATGGTGCAGCCGCTTGATGCAGGCATAGGCTGCGGTGATCGACGTGGCCTCGGGCCGCATCACGATCACGAAGTTGTGCGCCGCGCCGGCCATGGGCGACAGCGCGCCGGTCTCGCTCGACTGCGCATCGACCAGCACCGTGCGGATGCCTGGCAAGGCACGGTCGTCGATCGGCGCGCCGGCGGGCACGTTGCCGGCCGGCAGCACCGCCACGCCGCTGGCGGCGCGGGTGCCGAGCGCTGCGTCGAACGGCATCCGTCCGCCCAGCACATCGGCCAGCGTGGCCTTCGGCGCCGCGCCGGCCAGCCGGATAGCGCGCGCGGCGGCGCGGTCTTCATCGGCCAGCAGCACGCGTTCGCCCTGCATGGCGAGCGCGTTGGCCAGGCCGAGCGCCACGGTGGTGGTACCGGCGCCAGCCTCGCAGCCCACCACGGCGATACGCCGGGTAACGCGCGGTGCCAGCATGCGGCGCAGGCTTTCCGCCTGGTCGGAGCCCATCAGGTTCAAGGCTTACTCTCCTGCCGGGGCCAGTTGGCGCGCGCCGATGGCGTCCATCGCCTGGCGTGCCGCGTCGGGCGTGTCGTCAAAGGCCGGCGCCGGGGCCGCGTTGCGGCCCGGATAGTTCTCAAGCACGTCCAGCAGCGCCAGCAGGCGGCCCATGCCTTCGTTGAGCACGGCGCCGGACACCGGCGCGTTGACGCGGGCGGAGGCACGGCCAGCCAGGCGCGACAGGAACGCCGGGGCCGTCGGCGTGGGGTTGTGTTGCAGGCGCAGCGCGGTCAGGCCAAGCTGCACCGAGACCAGCGTGCCGAGTGTGTCGCCATCGCCCTCAACGTCGCCCTCGTTGCCCTGCGCGAAGTGCTCCATCGCATGGCGCAGCGTGCGGAACTGCTCCTCCGCATGGTGCGTCCACTGGGCCCAGCGGGCCACCTGGGCGGCCACGTCGGCCAGCGCGGGATCGCACAGCACGTAGTCCACGGACAGCATGTCGCCGGTTTCGCGGTCGACCAGACGGGACACCACGAGGCAAGCCTCGGTGCCGGCTTCGGCACCGGCGCCCTGGCCACGGCCACGCGCGGCGGCGCGCACCTGGCCTTCGGGCACGCGCACCATGCAGTGGCCGAGCCAGTGCACGGCGTCGCGGTCGCGGCAAGTGGTGTCGCCAATGGCGAGGAAGGTGAGCGTGTCCGCGATGGTGTCGAGCTTGTTGGCAGCGCCGTCGGCAATCACGCGCGTGGTCTTGCGCGTGCCGGCCACCCAGCGCTCGCCCAGTTGCTGCCAGCGCGCCAGCGTGGTGGCGGACGGCAGCGAGGCATTGAGGTTGACCACGGTGCGGGCAGCGGACAGCGTGGCGCGCACGGTAGCGGCTTCGGCTTCCGCCTCGGCCTCGGCCATCGACTGGCGCGTGCGGCCGGCGGGCACCACGGTGGTGGCCAGCGGCGTGCCGTCACGGTCGGCCAGCCACAGCGTCTGTTGCAGCAGTTGCGGGGCGCGGCGGCCCGGCACGGTCTGCGAGGCGGTGCCGGTTACGGCGAGTACATAGCGGTCGCACGCGCGGCTGGCGTCGCGGCACATCGACAGGCGCACCTGCTGGGCCATCTGGCGCAGCGCCGGCGCACCGGCCCCGCGTTGCTGCCACAGCGAGCGGGCCACGTCGAAGCCGTACTGCGCGCCGTTGAGTTCCTCCACGCATACGCCCACGGCGTTGGCGCTGTCGGTCAGCGAGCGCAGCACATCGTCGGCGCCGGCGCGCTCGGTCTGGGCCGGCTCGGCGGCGCTGGCCTGGCGGCGCGCCACATCGGCATCGGCAAACAGCGAGCCACGGCGCGGCGTCAGGAAGGCACGTTCCACCAGGGCATCGGCCTGGGCCAGTTCGAGATGCTCGGGCACGCGCTGGCCAGTGGAGGCGTAGAACACGGGCAGGCGATGACGGATCACCACGTCGAGCACCGAGCCGAGGTGGGTGGCTTCGTCCAGCTTGCTGATGATGCAGCCGTCGATGCCGGCGGCGTCGCCAGCGGTGTCGTTACGGTAGGCGTGCACCACTTCATTGAGGGTGTCGCCGTGCGCGGCGCCGTTGAGCAGCAGCACACGCTGCATCGGGGCCTGCACGCCAGCCAGCATCGAGATCTGGTCAGACAGGCTGCGGTCGCGCTGGCTCATGCCCACCGTGTCGATGATGACGAGGTGCTTGTCCTTCATGGCCGACAGCGCGAAACGCAGGTCGGCGGCGTCCTTCACGGCGTGCACGGGCACGCCGAGGATGTCGCCATAGATGCGCAGCTGCTCGTGCGCGCCGATCCGGAAGCGGTCGGTGGTCAGCAGCGCGAGCTTGCCGGGGCCGTGGCGCAGCACGAAGCGCGCCGCCAGCTTGGCGGTGGTGGTGGTCTTGCCGACGCCGGTCGGGCCAATCAGCGCGAGCACGCCGCCCTGCGCGAACAGCGTGTCCTCATCGGCCAGCACCGGCACCTTGCGGGCCAGTTCCTGGCGGATCCAGGCCATCGCGGCCGGACGGTCCGTGCCCACGGGCAGGTGGGCGAGCAGCGTGCGCGAGAGCTGGCCCGAGAAGCCGGCGTTGACGAGCCATTCGAACAGCGACTCGCGCAGCGGGTCGCCAGCGGCCACGCCGGCGGGCGTGTTGGCCAGGCCGGCGAACTGGCGCTCCAGCATGCTGCGCATCGAGGCCAGCTCGCCGCGCAGGTCGCCGAGTGCGGCCGGCTCGGGGGCGTCCGCGGCCATCATCGACGGCATCTGCGCCATCGGGGCCGGTGCGATCTGGGACATCGGTGACAGCGAGCCCATCGGGCTCATCGCCAGCATCGGCGCGGATGGTGATGATGGCGCGTACGGCTGTGCCGTGGCGCTGACGGCGCCCAGGTCGGCATCGCGCATCGCCACGATCTCCACGCCACCCTCGACGGCCCGGTTGGACAGCACCACGGCGTCGGGACCCATGGCCTCGCGCACCTTGCGCATCGCTTCGCGGCCGTTGGCCGCCACAAACTTTGCCACGCTCATGTTCGTTCCTTACGCCGCGCCGCCGATCATTGCGGTAATGCGGATATTGCGGTTGTCCGGGACTTCGGCATGCGACAGCACCTTCAGTTGCGGCAGCGTGCGGCGCAGGAAGCGCGCCATCAGCGGCCGCAGCGGCGACGGCACCAGCAGCACGGGGTCGAGACCCATCTGCTCCTGGCGGCCCACCGCACCCTGCGCCTGCTGGAGCAGCGCGTCGGCGAGGCCCGGCTCGATGCCGCCGCCGTTGGCCAGCGCCTGTGTCAGCACGCGTTCCAGGCCGGCGTCGAGGCTGATGACCTGCAGGTCGGCATTGTTCGGGAACAGCTGCTGCGTGATGGCCCGGCCCAGCGCCACGCGCACCAGCGCCGTGAGTTCGGTGGGGTCGCTGACCTTGGTGGCATGCTCGGCCACCACGTCGAGGATCGTGCGCATGTCGCGGATCGGCACGCCTTCGTCCAGCAGGCTCTGCAGCACCTTCTGCAGGCCGGTCAGCGAGATCGTCTTCGGCACGAGGTCTTCGGTCAGCTTCGGCGATTCCTTGGCGATGCGGTCCAGCAGCGACTGCACCTCCTGGCGGCCCAGCAGCTCGGAGGCGTGCATCTGGATCAGGTGGTTCAGGTGGGTGGCCACCACGGTGCTGGCATCGACCACGGTGTAGCCGTAGGCCTGCGCCTGTTCCTTGAGGCTGGCGTCGATCCACACCGCCGGCAGGCCGAAGGCGGGGTCGCGCGTGACCGGGCCCGGCAGCGTGCCGCTGACCTGGCCGGGGTTGATGGCCATCCACTGGCCCGGCGTGGCCTCGCCGCTGCCGATCTCCACGCCCTTGAGCGTGATGCGGTAGGCGTTGGGCTTGAGTTCGAGGTTGTCGCGGATATGCACCACCGGCACCAGGAAGCCGATGTCCTGCGCGATCTTCTTGCGGATGCTCTTGATGCGGCCCAGCAGCTCGCCGTTCTGCCCGCGATCCACCAGCGTGATCAGGCGGTAGCCCACTTCCATGCCCAGCGGGTCGACCATCGTGACGTCTTCCCAGGTGGCTTCAGCGGCCTCGGCGGCCACGGCCGGCTTGCGCTCCTCGCGGACCTTGGTCTCGGCCTGCACGGCGTCCCGGCGCAGCATGTAGCGGCCGAACCAGAACATCGCGCCGGCCAGCAGCAGGAAGGCAAAGTGCGGCATGCCGGGGATGATGCCCATCGCACCGATGATGCCGGCGGTCAGGAACATCACGCGCGGGTTCGAGAACAGCTGGCCGGTCAGCTGCTGGCCGACGTCCTGCTCGTTCGACACGCGCGACACGATCACACCGGCGGCGGTGGAGATCACCAGCGCCGGGATCTGCGCGACCAGGCCGTCGCCGATGGTCAGCAGCGTGTAGTTGTGCACCGCGGTGCCGAAATCCAGGTCATGCTGCACCATGCCCACGACCATGCCGGCCGCAACGTTGATGAACATGATGATCAGGCCGGCGATGGCGTCGCCGCGCACGAACTTCGAGGCACCGTCCATGGCGCCGTAGAAGTCGGACTCCTGCGCCACCTCGGTACGGCGCTTGCGGGCACCTTCCTCGTTGATCAGGCCGGCGTTCAGGTCGGCGTCAATGGCCATCTGCTTGCCGGGCATGGCATCGAGCATGAAGCGCGCGCCCACTTCGGCGATACGGCCGGCACCCTTCGTAATCACCATGAAGTTGATCACGACCAGGATGGCGAACACCACGATACCGACCGCGAAGTTGCCGCCCACCAGGAAGTGGCCGAAAGCCTCGATCACCTTGCCGGCGGCGTCCGGGCCGGTATGGCCCTCCAGCAGCACCACGCGCGTGGAGGCCACGTTCAGCGACAGGCGCAGCAGCGTGGAGAACAGCAGCACGGCCGGGAACGCCGCGAAGTCCAGCGCCGTGCGGGTGTACATGCCCACCAGCAGCACCATGATGGACAGCGCAATGTTGAACGTGAACAGCAGGTCCAGCACGAACGCGGGCAGCGGCAGGATCATCATGCCGAGGATCATGACGATCAGCAGCGGTCCTGCCAGCGCCTTCAGCTGGGCGCCCGAGCGCAGGCCCGGGGTGTTGAAGAAATTCGTCAGTGCGTTCATGCGCGGGCTTCCGGTACGGCAAGTTCGTCCGGCACCACCAGCTCCGTCGGGCCAGAAGGCTGCGGACCGTTGGAGTAGTGCCAGTGTTTCAGTTGATAGACCCAGGCCAGGACCTCAGCCACGGCGGTATACAGGCCCGCCGGGATTTCATGGCCCAGCTCCACGTGCCGGTGCAGCGCCCGCGCCAGCGGCGGCGCGGACAGGATCGGCACACGATGTTCGGCGGCCAGTGCGCGAATGCGAGCGGCCACTTCCTCGGTTCCCTTGGCCACCACGCGCGGCGCGCCCATGCGGCCTTCCTCATAGCGCAGCGCCACGGCGAAGTGCGTGGGGTTGGTCACCACCACATCGGCCTTGGGCACCTCGGTCATCATGCGACGACGCGCCATGGCCCGCTGCTGCTGGCGGATGCGGGCCTTGACGTGCGGATCGCCATCGGTTTCCTTCAGCTCCTGCTTGACCTCTTCCTTGGTCATGCGGAGCTTCTTGTAGAACGTCCAGAGCTGCCAGGGCACGTCCAGCGCCACCACCAGCAGCAGCGAGCCGGACACCACGCCGCACACGTAGAGCACCAGCTCCATCAGGTGCAGCAGCGCCTCCTGCACCGGCGCGTTCATCAGCGCCACGGCCTCGGGCAGCTTGCGCCAGACCATCCAGGCGCCCACGCCGCCTACCAGCAGCGACTTGGCGATGGCCTTGCCGAGTTCCACCAGCGAATGCGAGGAGAACATCCGGCCCAGCCCCTGCAGCGGCGAGAGGCGCGAGAAATCGGGCATGAACGACTTGCTCGCGAAGAGCCAGCCGCCCAGCGCCAGCGGCGCCACCAGCGCAGCCACGCCGAACATCAGCAGCAGCGGCATGAAGGCCAGCAGGCTGTCCCAGATGGCGATGCCGAACTGCGACAGCATGCGGTTGGTGTCGAACGCCGTGGCCGGCTCGAAAGCCAGGCTCTTGTGCATGACGGCGTCCAGCCGGCGGCCCAGCGTGCCGCCCATGGCCCACAGGCCGATCACGCCTGTCATCAGCATCACGAACGTGCCGAGCTCGCGCGAACGCACCACCTGCCCCTCCTCGCGCGCCTTTTCAAGGCGCCGGGGTGAGGCGGGTTCGGTTTTCTCGAGATCGCTTTCCTCGGACATGGACGCTCCAACGCGAAGCGCGCAGGCGGCACTTCGTCAGCGAGGATTATCAAATCCCGGGGGCGCTGGCATTCAGGGGAAAAGGGAGGGAAACAGGTGCCTGTTTCAGGAATGAGGGGGGCAGCGGAGTTAACGGTCCGGGGGGTGCCGACCTTTAGGGGAAAGGTGCGCCTCCGGCCGCTTGGGCGCCGTTTTGGCACCGATCGGGCGGCCATCTTGCCATGTCTTGCCGATACCACGCAATGATGTGTTTTTGTTAAGGATTGCACCAAACATGTGATCTCAACAGCAATTCGACAGTCTTTGCGGGTTATCCGGGTAGTGTGGAGCGGCTTTCGCGAATCTCGTCAGGCTGTTGTGAACTGGCAGCCAAACAATAGATATTTGGTAGCATATCCTCCGTATCGATCACTTTCAGGGGACATGCGATGACAGCACAGACGGCGACTATCGACCAGGCCATGCTGGAAAAACTGGCCGCATCCGGCAGCCTGCAGCGCGTACGCGTCGTGGCGCAGACGGGCGGCTGGCGGATCGTGGTCCGGTACGGGACGAGCGAGAGCACCCTGGTGGTCCGGCGCGGCAACATCCGCGTCTGGCCGAAGCTCGACACGTTGGTCACCTTTCTCGTCCGTATGCAGATTGCAGAATTCGAAGTCGACGCCACGGCGTTCCAGCCTGGCACCCCCGTCGCCCGTCCACGCCTGGACGCCGCCGAGCGCATGCGCGCGGCCCATGAGGCGGCGGCTTATGACCGGTGGTTCAAGGGGCAGGTGCAGGGGGGGCTTGAGGACAAAGGCCCCACCGCAACCCACGAAGAGGTGGAACGGGAGATGGACGCACTGAAGGCTGCCGTCCGGGCCCGGGCGGGAGAACCGGGAGACAAGGCTTGATCGTCGTGTGGCGGGCCGCTGCAAGAAAGGACCGCCGCGCACTGTTCGAACGAACCCTGATACATAACCCGACGGCAGCCGTACGATTCGACGATCTGATTCGCGAGCGGGTCGAACGGCTGATGGCCTTTCCGGCCATGTACGCGGTCGGTCGCGCGCCCGGCACGCGTCAGATCGTGCTGGACGAGGAGCATATCCTCGTCTATCGGATCAAGCCGCGGCGCGAGATTATCGAAATTGTTCGAATCGTGGGCGCCCGCCAAGCGTTTCCGGGGCGTCGCGCCTGATGACGCAGCGCCCCGGCCCGACTTGCCGCGACGGCCTTACCGCACCACGTCCGCGTGGTCCGTCGACTCAGCCAGGGTGCGCCAGGCGGCCAGTTCGGCTTCCACGAACTTGTGCTTCTGTTCGATGCGGGCGACGGCGTCGGAGCCGAGCGGCAGGCGCAGCGGCGGATTATCGCTGTCCACCAGCTGCAGCATCGCCTCGGCGAGCTTCTCCGGGTTGCCCGGCTGGTTATGGTTGGCACCGGCGGCGAACACGCGCATCGCGCCCACGGTCTCGGCGTAGTCGGCAATCTCGGTCTTGGTGGCGACCAGCGAGTTGTCGTTCAGGAAGTCCGTACGGAAGAAGCCCGGCTCGACCACCGTGGCGCGGATGCCCAGCGGGGCCAGTTCCTGGGACATGGCTTCGGTCAGCCCTTCCACCGCGAACTTCGAGGCGCCATAGACGCCCCAGCCGTGATAGGCCGAGTAGCCGCCCAGCGACGAGATGTTGATGACATGGCCGCTGCGCTGCTGGCGCATCTGCGGCAGCACGGCCCGGGTAACGGCGAGCATGCCGAAGACGTTGGTGTCGAAGTTAGCCTTCGCTTCGGCGATGCTGGTCTCCTCCACCGCGCCGAGCACGCCATAGCCGGCGTTGTTCACCAACACGTCGATCCGGCCGAAGCGGGCCACGCCCTGGCGCACGGCCTCGATGGCGTCCGCTTCGCTGGTTACATCGACCTTGACCGCCAGCAGGCCAGGCTGATCGCCAATGGCATCGACAATGGCCTGGGGGTTGCGCGCCGTGGCGATGACGTGGTCGCCGCGCGCCAGCGCGTTGCGGACAAACAGCGTGCCGAAACCGCGCGATGCACCGGTGATGAACCAGACCTTCTTTTGGGATTGTTTCGAATCGGACATGACTGACTCCTGGGATTTGGGTGGCTCGGTTCCGGCCTTCGCTGCGTTCGCCGCGGCGCGTCGGTTACCGTTGAGACCCATGGTAGGTAGTCAGACTTCCACAAACAATGGTGATGTGGATTGCATGAAAAGCAACTACTGGTTGTGAATCGACCTCAGCCGGCATGCGCACTTTCCACCGTGACGCCGCCACGCACCGTCTCGACGATCGCCTGCCGCAGCAGCGGTGCGGCAATCGGCTTATGCAGCACCCGGAGGCCGCTGGCGTGGAGCGCCTTGAGCCGATCCGGCGCCGTGTCACCGGTGACGATCAGACCCGGCACCTCGGTGTCGAGGTATTCGCGCAACCACGCGATGGCCTGCCGCCCAGTCACCTGCGCGGCCAGCCGGAAATCGGCCAGGATCAGGTCCACCGGGGCCGGGCCGACGATGCGGGCGCGCTGGTGCGCGGCGCAAACCGCTTCCACCGTGGCACCCGCATAGACCGTATGGCCCCAGAACGCGAGCAGGTCGCCCAGCGCCGCGAGGATCTGCGGATCGTCGTCGACCAGCATCACGCCATAACGCGCCTGGAGGTCCGCCGGGGCGAGGCCTTCGGCGCTGGTCAGGGCAGACGCTTCCGGCTCGGCATCGCGCGCCAGCGGCACGGTCACCGAGAAATTGCTGCCACGGCCGGGCGTGGAGCGCAGGGTCACCGGATGGCCGAGCAGGTCCGCCAGCCGGCGCACGATGGCGAGGCCGAGGCCCAGCCCGTGTTCGCTCTGCACATTGGGCAACTGGGTGAATTCCTCGAAGACCAGCGCCTGCTGCGAGGGGTCGATGCCGGGCCCACTATCCAGAACCTGGATCTCGATTGCGCCGGGCCGGCGTCGGGCGCCCACCACGATGCGCGACTGCGGCGCGTAGCGCAGCGCGTTGCTCAACAGGTTGTCCAGGATGCGCCGCAGCAGTTCGGGGTCGCTGTCGATCCACGCCTGCGTGACCCGCACGCGCAGCGTGCTGCCGTGCTGGCTGGCCTGCTCGGCGTACTCATCGCGCAAGTCGGCGAGCAGCTTGCCCAGGGACAACGGCTGGCGCCGGGCCGGCATCAGGCCGGCGTCCAGCCGCGACACGTGCAGCAACCCGTCGAGCAGTCCGCCCATGCGGTCGAGCGTGCCGTTCAGGCGCTGGCTGATCTGCGAAGCTGCGTCGGCGCGGACATCGCCACACTCCGCCACTGCCGCCAGCGAGGCGGAAAGCAGCCCCAGCGCATGCACCGGCTGGCGCAGGTCGTGGCTGGCGGCGGCCAGGAAGCGCGTCTTGGCCATGTCGGCAGCGGTCGCCCGGTCGCGCTCATGCTCGAGCTGGCCGATCAGGGCAAGGTTCTCGAAGCGCAGCTTCACGCCGGTCAGCAGGGTGTGATAGGTGACGCGGCTGAAATAGCTGTTCACCACGATCATGGCAATGCCGAACGCCGCGTAGACGTTGTAGATGGGCTCCGGCTGCATCGCATTGTGGACGATGAACGGGCCGCCCATCAGCAAAACCATGCCGACGTAGATGCGCGGCTGGGCAGACAGCGCCGGCACGGCACCGCACGTCATGCCGGCCAGCACGATGCAGGCGAAGGCCGTCCACTCGGCGCCCGGCGGGAACAGCGCGGTCGAGCCGAGCCATCCCCACAACGCCGCCGATACCCATGACATTGCTGCGAAGCGATTGGCCCAGGCGCGCGGCGTGGCGCTGGACTCATACCGATAGAACACCATCGAGAGCAGGATGCGCGCGAGCGTGACGGCATAGACCATCGCCATCCACCACAGCAGCGGGCCGGCGTACGTGCTGTGGCGCAGCACGAACACGACGGCCACCGGAATCACGAAGTTGGCGAACAGGACCCCGTGCGACTGCCGATACAGCAGTCGCACCATGGCGGACTGGATGTCGCCACTGGGCTGGCTCATGAGGATTCCGGGAAGGCGCAGGCAAACAGGGCCGTGTGACGGCCGACGCCCCTTTATAGCATCGAACCCCTCAAGCCGAGACGCAAACGGCGCCCGGCGCGCGCGGACTGATTCCTCCCCGCAACACCCCCACGTTGGCGGGGCGGCGGGTTTAACGCAACTGCCATCAAGCTTGGGAACAGTCGGGTGGGTAGGTGGGAGCCTAGGCGAGCCGCCCGGGCTCCACGTCGATGCCGAGCTGTGCTGCCATCTCTTCGACCAGGGACTGCAGCCGCGCCACCTTGTCGGCCAGCTCACGATGGCTGATGCGCAGCGCTTCCAATTCCGACGACGAGCCGGCTTCCGGCGCCGAGGCCCCACGTGGTGCGGCCAGGTCCGCCACGCTGACCTCGCCGCAGAGCAGATGCATCCAGCGGCTCTCCCGCTCGCCCGGGGCGCGCGGCAGGCGGATGACGAGGGCCGGATTGCGCTCGGCCAGTTCGTCGAGAAACGCCTCGACGGACGAGATATCCGCGAAGGCGTGCAGGCGCGCCGTGTTGAGGCGCAGCTCCGCCGCCGTCTGCGGGCCGCGCAGCAACAGCGTGGACAGCAGCGCCGCCGACTGGCTCGGCACGCCAAGCACCTTGGCCATGTTCTGCTCGAAGCGCGGCACCCGGCTGCTGCTGCCCTCGAACACCAGACTCAGCGACTTCAGACCGTCGATAGCCGTCAGGATCTCGTCCTCGGACACGCTCATCACAGGGGACCGCGCGGTCTTCTGGTTGCAACCCGCCGCGAGCGCATTGAGCGAAAGCGGATAGGTGTCCGGCACGGTGTACTGCTTCTCCAGCAGCACGGCGAGCACGCGGCCTTCCAGCGCCGTCAGCGCGCGCAGCGGCGGCCGCGCCGGGATTTCTGTCGTAGCATTCATCAATGACATCAAGGTGAGAGGCGCGATCACGCGAAGGCGCCCATTGAATCGCAAGCGCGGGGACGATGCAACCGCAGCGCCCCCCGCAGCGCATCAAGCCATCAAACCATCAATCCATCAATCCATCAGGGCAGGATCACCTCCGCGGAGAGTCCGCCGCCTTCGCGGTTGCGCAGCGCCAGCTTGCCGCCCAGCGCCTGCGCCAGTTGCTGCGCGATGGCCAGCCCCAGCCCGCTGCCGCCGGTGTCGCGGTTCCGCGAAGCCTCCACGCGATAGAACGGCTGAAGCACGGCATCGAGCTGTTCCTCCGGGATGCCGGCGCCGCGGTCCATCACCATCAGCCGCAGGGCGCCGTTGGCGTCGCGCCGGGCGACGATCTCGGCCGCGCCGCCAAACTTCAGCGCGTTGTCGATCAGGTTGGTCAGGATGCGCCGCAAGGCATGCGGGCGCGTGACGATCGCCCCGCCCACGCATTCCTCCATGGTCACGGCCTTGCCGGTGTCCTGGTAGTCGTAGACCAGGCTTTCCAGGAACGATCCGATGTCGATGCGCGTATCGGCCTCGCCATCGACGTGCGTGCTGCGCGCGTACGCCAGCCCTTCGCGCACGAGCCGCTCGATCTCGGACAGGTCGCTGATGAGCTTGTCCTTCTCCACGGATTCCTCCGCCATCTCGGCACGCAGCTTCATGCGCGTGATGGGCGTCTGCAGATCGTGGGAGATGGCTGCCAGAATGCGCACGCGCTCCTCCACGAATTGGGCGATGCGGTCACGCATGGCGTTGAACGCCACCGCCGCATGGGCCACCTCGCTCGGGCCGGTCTCGCTCATGCGCGGGGTGGTCTGGTTCGGGTCGAGCGTGTTCGCCGCATCGGCCAGCGTTGCCAGCGGCCGGATGGCCTGCCGCACCGCAAGCCAGCTGCACAGCACCAGCAGGGCAAGTTGCGCCACCATCACATAGGGGAGCCAGCGCGCCAGCGGCGCCATGGCCGGGTGGACGTCGATGGTCAGCGGGCTGCCGTCGCTCAGCGTCAGGTGCGCCTGCAGGCGCTTGCCGTCGCCCGGAATCATCTCGACCCGGACCGGAAAGCGCTGGCCGGCCGCCTCCTCGATCTTGGTGGCGATGTCCTTGGCGCGCATGGTCATGTCGGGCACGCCCGGCAGCCCCGGACCGAGGATGTAGCGGTACGTCGGCCGGTCCAGCCGGTGGATCCAGTCAGGGCGCTCGGCGGCGGGCAGGCGGTCGAGAATGGCAATGGAGGTCGCCACTTCATTCTCCAGCGTGCCCAGCATGACCGTGCGCGCGGTGACGTAGCGTTCCATGAACAGCACCGTGAACGACATCGCATAGGCGATGACCAGCCCCGCCAGCAGGATCAGGAACAGCCGCGCGCTCAGGGTGCCGGGCCACCAGCGCACCCGCGGCGGCGCTACCAGGGCGGACATGGTCATTCGCGTGCCTCGGTGATCTCGACAGGCATCGCCAGCACATAGCCTTCGCTGCGCACCGTCTTGATGTAGATCGGCTCGCGGGCGTGGTCGCCCAGCCGCTGGCGCAGGCGGCTGACCAGCAGGTCGATCGAGCGGTCGAACAGCTCGGCGTCGCGGCCCTGCGTCAGGTTCAGCAGCTGGTCACGGTTCAGCACGCGCTGCGGATGGTCGACAAATACACGCAGCAGGCGGTATTCGGCGCCGCTCAGGGCCACGACGGTGCCGTCCTTGTCCAGCAGATGGCGTGCCGTGGTATCGAGGCGCCAGTCGCCAAAGGTGAGCAGCCGGCCCGCCTCGGACACCTGGAGGTTGGGCGGCAGCATCCGTGTGCGCCGCAGCACCGCCTTGATCCGCGCCATCAGCTCGCGCGCGGCGAACGGCTTGGCGAGGTAGTCGTCGGCGCCCATCTCGAGGCCGATGATCCGGTCCGTCTCGTCGCTGCGGGCGGTCAGCATCAGGATCGGGGTGCTCTTGTGCCTGCCGGCGCGCAGTTCGCGGCACAGCGTCAGGCCGTCGTCGCCGGGCATCATGATGTCCAGCACGATCAGGTCGACGACGTTCGACTCCAGGAACTGCCGCATGTGGCGGCCGTCCGGCGCAATGGTCACGCGCAGGCCGTTGCGGGTCAGGTAGGTGGAAACCAGCTCGCGGATTTCGCGGTCGTCGTCAACAACAAGGATATGGTCGATGTGGGCGTCCATCTGGCGGCGCTCTCGGTAGGTTTCAGTGGCGATGAGCGGAGTTTGCCCGCTCTGGCGATTGGTTGCACTTCCCTTTGTATGCCAATGTATCTGGCCAAGCCGGGCAGACAATACCTTACCTGGCGGCCGGCGGGCGATACATCCGGTACACGCGCACGGTGTCTGATAGCGACCATACACCACCCGAACGGAGCGCACTGCCATGACCACCCCCTCTTCCTTCACGCGCCGCACCTTTGGCGCCATGGCGCTGGCGGCAGTTGCCGCCGTCGGCATCAGCCTGGCCAGCGGCCAGTTTCCGGGGCTGGGCGACGCCCGTGCCGCCCGCATGGACGCCCCGGCGCCCCCGCTGGACGGCGCGACGACCTGGCTCAACTCGTCCCCGCTGACCCTCGAACAGTTGCGTGGCCGGGTCGTGCTGGTCGATTTCTGGACCTACTCGTGCATCAACTGCATCAACACCCTGCCGTATGTGCGCAAGTGGGCCGAGAAGTACAAGGACCAGGGGCTGACCGTGATCGGCGTCCATACGCCCGAGTTTCCGTTCGAAAAGGACGTGGGCAACGTCCGGGACGCCCTGAAGCGGTTCAAGCTCACCTACCCCATCGCCGTGGACAACGACTACAAGATCTGGCGCGCCTTCCAGAACAACTACTGGCCGGCGCTGTACTTCATCGACGCGAACGGGCGCATCCGCCACTACCACGTGGGCGAAGGCGATTACGAGCAGTCCGAGCAGATCATCCAGTCGCTGCTGAAGGAAGCCAAGGCTGGCGGCGCGGCACAGGCACCCACTGCGGCACCGGCGCAGTAAGCCGGCGGCCAACCCAAGGAGATTCCGCATGAAGCTTTACGCAAACGAGATTTCGTCGGCCACGTCGCGCGTGCGCATCGCGCTGGCCATGAAGGGTGTGCAGGTGGACATCGTCACCGTCGGCATCCTGGGCGACGGCGCCGAGAACCGGCAGGCGGACTACCTCGGCATCAATCCGCAAGGCCTGGTGCCGGCGCTGCAGACCGACGAGGGCGAACTGCTGACCCAGTCACTGGCTATCGTCGAGTACCTGGACGAGCGCTTCCCGCTGCCGCCACTGCTGCCCAAGGACGGTGCGGGCCGCGCCTTCTCCCGCTCGATCGCCCTGGCCATCGCCAGTGAAATCCATGCGCTGGTGCCACCGCGCGTGGCCGCCCACCTCGCCAGGATCCCCGGCATGGGCGCGACGGGCGTCGTGGCGTGGATCCGCCACTGGATCCTGGAAGGCCTGAGCGCCGTGGAAGCCCGCCTCGCCACCCGCCGCACCGGCCCCTACGTGGCCGGCAACACGCCGACGATCGCGGACATTTTCCTGTTCCCGCAATCGATCAACGCCGAGCGCGCGGGTATCGAACTGGAGCAATGGCCAAATATCGCGGAGATCATGGATCGGCTGCGGGACATCAAGGCGTTTGCGGAGAATGTGCCGGCGGCGCGGTGCTGATCCGGGGGATGGCTAGGGGAGTGGGACCCAGAGGGCGACGGGCCGCGCCTGCCGGTATCCGCAATGGCGCCGGAATGCCGCAAGCGCGGCCAATGAGTTGAGCGAGACGAACTGATAGTGCGCCTCGCCAATCGCGTGTGTGGCGCGCAGTTCAGGGGAAAACCAGCCCATCAGCTCGAGAACTCGGCCATAACTCAAGGACATGCGAGCGATGGCCTCCGCGGGCGTTCTTGGGGCTGGCGCAACGATGCGCGGCGTGAAGTGTTGACGCGCCCGGTCTTCCACCAGCAGCGGCCCGGCTTTCCAGACCGGCTCAAGATGGGCGATGCGGTTGCGAAGCCAGTTGCAGTAGTCCATTCTGGCGAACAACTTGTCCCGGTTCCGCTGGCTCGCCCAGTACGCAACGGCCTTGTATCGATGGCCGGGCAACGCATCCACGAGGATCGGCCCCCATGCGATCGGGCTGCCCCCCGCATCGGCCTCCGCATCGAGCAAATGGGGCCAGAACCCAAACGTCAGCCTGGAGACCACATCGTCCGGTGACACGTCTGGAACACGCTTCACCCACGCCATTCGACCCTGGATGCGCAAGCGCTCATGCGTAATCCTGCGCACCGCCTCAGCCGAGGTTGGTGCAAGTTTGATGGCACTGTACCAATCACCGGACGCGTTTGCCTGGCTGGCACCGTAGTGTTGTCCAAATGCTTGATGAAGGCGGTTGCGCATCACGACCTCCGCAAGGCGCAGTGCATCCGCCAGGTATCCGGCCAGCGCTTCGCTCCAGCAATAGACGCCATACGCCTCCCGATCCGAGGCCACCGAGAAGAACCTTCTGTAGGTACTCAGTCTCGGTCGCGAGATGGCCCTGATGATGCCCTCCAAATACTCTTGCTTCAGACTGCTCATTCCAGTTACGATAGCGTCGTACGCGCTTGGAACTCAATCTTGACTGCGCTCTCAATCCTTCGACAGCCGCCACGATCCAAGACGCCAATGAGTGGAAAGGCCGCATTCGTGCGGCCTTTTTGCTTTCTGCCGCCGAGCGGCGCGCACGCAGTCAGTGTCCGGAAAGCCGGGGCGATTTTCGATAAGACGACTCTGAAAGATTGTGGGGCGTTGCGAGAAGCCGCCACCCCCGCATAACAAAGCGCGAAAACATTCGTTCGCATCGCGGGGGGCACGGCGTAGGGTCTTGGACTATTGGCCAGTCCGGCCTTGTTCGAACGGATTCCGATGACCGCTTCCCGCCGCCAGTTCCTGCGCTTTGGCGCCACGCTTGCCGCTGCACCCGTGCTGATTTCCACCGCGCGGGGGCAGTCGCGCCCCGTTCTCAAGGCGGGGGATCAAAAGGGCGGCCTGCGCGCGCTGCTCGAATCCGCCGATGCGCTCAAGGGCATTGGCTATGACATCCAGTGGACCGAGTTCCCGGCCGCCGCGCCGCTGGCCGAGGCGCTCAATGCCGGCGCCGTCGATTGCGGGCCGATTGGCGATGCGCCCGCAATCTTCGCGCTCGCAGCGGGTACGCGGATCAAGCTGATCGGGGCCAATCGGTCCGACCCTTACGGCACCGCGATCCTCGTGCGCCCCGATTCGCCGCTGAAGACCGCGGCCGACCTCAAGGGCAAGAGCATCGGCACGAACCGGGGCTCGATCGGCCATTTCGTGACGCTGAAGGCGTTGGCGTCGGCCGGCCTGAAACCCGAGGACGCGAATATCCGCTTCCTGCCACCGGCCGATACCAAGCTCGCGCTGACCAACGGCTCCGTCGATGCCTGGGCGACCTGGGAACCGTACACGGCCATGGCGGAGACCAGCAGACACGCCCGCGTGCTTGTCAGCGGGCGCGGCCTGTGGTCGGGGCTCAGCTACCTGGCCGCCACCGACGCGGCGCTGGCCGCCAAGCGCGCGGTGCTGGCGGACTTCCTCCAGCGCGTGGTGCGCGCCCAGGTCTGGTCCTATGAACACGTGGCGGAGTTCTCCGCCACGCTGGCCCGCATCATCGGTATCTCGCCGGAGGCGGCGCGGCTGCAGTTCGAGCGGCGCCACACGACCTGGCAGCCGATCGATGCCAGCCTGGTCGCCACCCAGCAGCAGACCGCTGACTTCTACCTCAAGTCCGGCCTGCTGAAGCAGCGGCTCGAAGTGGCATCGACGTTCGACACCCGCTTCGGACTGCCCGCCTGACTGCCCGCCTGACAGCGCTCCGGGGCAGCGCCCTACTTCGCTGGCCGCCTGGCGAGCAAGGGCTCGCTCACGCCGTCGACACCTACCAGCCCGAGCACCGTGGTGAGTGCCCACTGGGCGCCCTCGTGGGCATTGGTCGGGTCGAACCATTCGTCGCGCGAGTGGGAACCGCCCGACTTGCCGCCACTGCCGAGAATGACCGCCGGAATCCCGAGCGACATCGGCACATTGGCATCGGTGCTGCCCCCACGCAGGCTGGGCGCTTCCTTGCTGTTGGCCTTGATCACCCGCACCGCCGACTGCACGATGACCGAGTCGGTGGCCGTCTGGCCCGCCGGCCGGTCGCCGATCTGGCGCGCCTGGAAGGTGATCTCGTTGCCCTTGGTGGGCGACCAGCGGCCGTTCTCGTCGGCCACGCCCGATGCGATGGCGGACATGATGTGCTTCTCGGTCTCGAGCAGGGCAGGCGTGCCGTTGGAGCGGATATCGACGGCCATCCTGGCGTCGCCAGCGATGGCATTGACCGATGTGCCGCCCGCCACCGTGCCCACCGTGAACGTGGTCTTCGGGTCCGTCGGCGTGCGCACGTCGCTGACCTTGCCAATCGCGCGGCCCATCGCCTGGATGGCGCTGGGCAGGCCGAACGCGCCGAAGCTGTGGCCGCCCGGGCCACGGAACGTGATTTCGTAGCGATGGCTGCCGGTGCCTTGCGTCAGCACGCGCTCGCCGGTGCCCGGCTCCAGGCCGACCATGCCGTCGATATCGGGGTGATCGCGGAATACCGCCTTCATGCCGCGCAGATTGCCGAGCTCCTCCTCGCCAACATTGCCAACGAACACGATGTCCCCCACGGTGCGGACGTTGTTTTCGTTGAGCACCTTGAGCCAGGACAGCAGCACGGCCAGGCCGCGCGTGTCATCACCGATACCGGGCGCGTAGAGCTTGCCGTCGCGGGATTTCACGGTGACGTCGGTGCCTTGCGGGAATACGGTGTCGAGGTGGGCAGAGACCAGCAGCTTGGGCCCCTTGCCGGTGCCCTTGCGGATGCCGATGGCATTGCCTTCGGCGTCGATGCGCGCATCGGCCAGCCCCAGCGCCTTCAGGCGCGACACGAAGTACTGGGCGCGTGCGGACTCCTTGAACGGCGGCGCGGGAATCTCGGTCATCGTCTTCAGTTCGGCCAGCGCGCGGGCGTCGTCCGCCTTGACGTCGTCGAGCAGCTTCTTCACCACCGGCGAAGCCTCGAGGCGCGTATAGGTGCTGTCAACCTGGGGCGAGACCTGCGGCACCGTCAGCGTCTGCGCGGCGGCGATACCGGCGAAGGCCAGCGTGGCGAACGGAACAGCGTGACGGGCGAAGACGGTACGGCAAACGGCGGGCATGGCGACGGTATCCTCTGGCAGTGATACGACACGAAGGCCCGGCCCGGGACCTGCTCGGTACCGCGAAGCCGGGGAGCGGTCACATTCTGCCAGCGAACGCCGCAATGTGCTCGACGCGCCGTCTCCAAAAACAAACGGGACAATCGCCCCACGCGATTGTCCCGTTGCATCCTGCGATTGACCTGATGCGGCGTCAGAAGCCCAGGCTTGCCAGCAGATCGTCCACCTGCGACTGGTCCGACACCACGTCGGCCTTGCCCTCGGGGTTGATCTGCGGGCCGTTCATCAGCGTGGGCGGTGCTTCCACGCGGCGTTCGGCCGGTACGTTGTCGATCAGTACCTGCAGCAGCTCCTGCTCCAGCGAACGGATCATGTCCATCATCTTCTTGATGACCTGGCCCGTCAGATCCTGGAAGTCCTGGGCCATCATGATGTCGAGCAGGTGGCTGCCCGTGGCCTTGGCCTTCTGCGGCACCTCGGTCAGGAACTCGCGCGTATCGAGCACCAGGGCCCGGGCATCGCCCAGTTCCACGGGGGTCTCGAACCACGCTTCCCAGCGCTTGTCCAGCGCGTTAGCCTTGGCTTCGAGATCTTCCTGCAGCGGCTGCGCCATTTCCACGGCCGTGAGCGTGCGCTCTGCGGCCTGCTCGGTCATGGCGGCGATGTAGCTCAGGCGGTCGCGCGCGTCAGGAATGGCCTGTGCGGCCCGCTCGATTTCCTTGTCGAGCCCCAGCTCCCGCATGTTATCGCGCAGCATCCGCGTAAGGTTGCCGATGCGATGGATGATCTGCTCGGCCGATTCATTGCTGAAAGTCGGAGTCGTCGACATGTCGTGCCCCTCTTACTGACCCAGCTTCTCAAAGATCTTGGTGATCTTCTCGTCGAGCGTCGCCGCGGTGAACGGCTTCACCACATAGCCATTGGCGCCAGCCTGAGCCGCAGCAATGATGTTTTCCTTCTTGGCCTCGGCCGTCACCATCAGCACCGGCGTCTTGGCGATCTCGGGAATCGCGCGGATCGACTGCAGCATGGTCAGACCGTCCATGTTCGGCATGTTCCAGTCGGACACCACGAAGTTGAAGCTGCCGTCCTTCACCTTCTCCAGGCCGGCGGCGCCGTCCTCGGCTTCTTCCACGTTGGTGAAACCGAGTTCCTTGAGCAGGTTACGGATGATCCGACGCATGGTCGGGAAGTCGTCGACCACGAGGATCTTGATGTTCTTGTCCACTTTACGGCTCCAATACGGTTGTGGATAACAAATACGAAAACTGCGCCCGGCGCGTGCCCAGGGTCTGTGCCCTACACGCGCTGCGCCCGCGCACCGAAGGTGGCCAGGTGCGCCATGACGCGCTGGCTCATCGAATGCAGGGGCACTACTTCATGCACGCCGCCGGTGGCGATGGCCTCCTTCGGCATGCCAAACACGATGCAGGACTGCTCGTCCTGCGCAAGGTTGTAGGAGCCAGCCTCGCGCATGCGCAGCATGCCGCGCGCGCCGTCCTTGCCCATGCCGGTCAGGATCACGCCCGTGACGTTCTTGCCGCCGTGCACGGCAGCGGAGTCGAACAGCACATCCACCGACGGGCGGTGCCGGTTCACCGGCGCTTCCTGCGACAGGTGCGCCACATAATTGGCGCCGCTCCGCGCGAGCAGCAGGTGCGAGTCACCCGGCGCGATGTACGCGTAGCCGGGCAGCACACGCTCGCCGTGCTCGGCCTCCTTGACCGTGATGCGGCACAGGCCGTTCAGCCGCTGCGCGAACGATTTGGTGAAGCCGGCCGGCATATGCTGGACGATCATCACGGCCGGGCAGTCCGGCGGCAGCGGCATCAGGAATTCCTTGATGGCCTCGGTGCCGCCCGTGGACGCGCCCACGATGATCAGCTTTTCCGTCGACAGCAGCGGCGTGCGCAGCACCGGCGCAGGCGGCGCGCCTTCTGCCGCGCCCTCGGCGCGGGGGGCCCGCACCCGGGCACGCGACGCCGCGCGGATCTTGTCGGCGATGGTGTCCGTGTACTCCATCAGCCCGTCGCGGATGCCCAGCTTGGGCTTGGTGACGAAGTCCACCGCACCCAGTTCCAGCGCGCGCATGGTGATTTCGGACCCGCGCTCGGTCAGCGACGACACCATCAGCACCGGCATGGGCCGCAGGCGCATCAGGCGTTCGAGGAAATCGAGCCCGTCCATGCGCGGCATTTCCACGTCCAGCGTCAGCACGTCCGGGTTCAGGCGCTTGATGAGGTCGCGCGCCACCAGCGGATCGGGGGCAGTGCCCACCACTTCCATGTCTGTCTGGCTGTTGATGATCTCGGTCATCAGGCTGCGGATCAGCGCGGAATCGTCCACGCACAGCACCTTGATCTTCGCGGCGGTCATATCTGGTCTCTACGTCTCATTTTCAGGTCGGCACCCTTGCCGTGGCCTGCCGCGTAAACAATTCCACTGCGCCTCGTACGGGCGCCTTCGTGGAGGTGGAAATCGCGCGTGCCAGCGCACGCTCCTCGCGTTCCACGCCTACCGTATCGTCTTGTCGAGTCAGCCGGCGCACCAGCGCCAGGCCGCTGCGCGGGAAATAGCTCACCCGTCGCGCGTGCGGGCCGCGCAGGTCCTGCGCCGCCACGCGAATCTCTTCGGTCTTCAGGTACTTCAATACAAAATCGGCATTCCGATCCCCAATATTGAGGGTCGTCATGTTCGCCAGTACCGCGCCGCCACCAAAAACCTTGGCTTCCAGGCGCTCGCGCCGGGCGCCCATCTTCAATAGTTCATTGATGAGCACTTCCAGCGCGTAGCAGCCGTAGCGCATCGAGGCGGACAGCATGCGGTCCGGCCCGGCGTTCTCGTCGTCCGGCAGCATGAAATGGTTCATGCCGCCCACGCCCGCCACCTCGTCACGGATACAGGCGGCCACGCATGAGCCGAGCACCGTGGTGAGCACCACATCCTCGCCGCTCACGTAATACTCGTTCGGCAGCAGCTTGATGGCCTGCTTGCCGAACTCGCGGTCGAAGTACTTGCGGGTGGCAATGGCTTCCGGCATCTGGGGCGTACGCATCATGCACCTCCGCTGCCGCCCTTGCCGGCGAGTTCGTACACGGTCTGTCCGCGCAGCTGGAATGCGCGCGTGACATACGAGAAATTCTCGGAATGGCCGGCGAACAGCAGGCCATTCGGCTTGAGCAGCGGGGCAAACCGTTCCAGGATGCGGCCCTGGGTCGGCTTGTCGAAATAGATCATCACGTTGCGGCAGAAGATGGCGTCGAACTTCTCGCGCAATCCCCATTCCGGCGCCAGCAGGTTGAGCGGCTCGAAGGTGATCGTCGAAGCCAGGTCCGGCTTCACCTTGACCGAGCCCGAACGTGCGCCGGTGCCCTTCAGGAAAAACCGCTTGAGCCGTTCCTGCGAAAGTCGCCCCACCTGCTCGGCCGTGTACACGCCGGCGCGGGCCTTGGCCAGCACCTGGGTGTCGATGTCCGTGGCCAGCACCGTGCCGGCGCGGTCGCCCAGCGCCTCGGCCAGGGTGATGGCGATGGAGTACGGCTCCTCGCCCGTCGATGCCGCCGCGCACCACACGCTGTAGGGCCGGCCAACCTTCTTGGCGTGCTCGGCCAGCAGCGGGAAGTGGTGCGCCTCGCGGAAGAACGAGGTCAGGTTCGTGGTCAGCGCGTTGGTGAAGAACTCCCATTCCTGGGAGCGATCATCAGACTCGAGCAGGGCCAGGTAGCTGCCGAAATCGGCCAGTCCCAGCGAACGCAGGCGCCGCGCGAGCCGGCTGTAGACCATCTCGCGCTTGTGACTGCCGAGCGAGATGCCCGCGCGCTTGTGAATCAGCGCGCGCACCTTCTCGAAATCATGCTCGGTAAGCAGGAAGTCACGCATGTCGTCGCGCAGCGGCGCCAGCACCGGTACGGCGGGTGCGGCAACCGCGCCTGGCTTCCCGATGGCGCTGGAGGAAGAACGGAGCGGCGTCATGGTGTATATCTTCGTGGAGTGCCGGGGGTCGGCGGGTAAATCTTATGGGGCTTCTGGGCGATCTTGCCGGCTGGCCCGATCAGGCCAGTTCGGCTTCCACCAGCTCCATCTCGGAACTGGTCATCATGCGTTCGATGTCGATCAGGATCAGCATGCGGCCTTCCACCGAGCCGAGTCCGGTAAGGTGCTCGTTCGAGACCGACACGCCGAACTCCGGCGCCGGCTTGATATCGTCACCGGTCAGCGTCAGCACGTCCGAGACGCCATCCACCACGATACCGACCACACGGCCCGCCACGTTGAGGATGATCACCACGGTCTGGTGGTCATAGCGCACGTTGCCGAGGTCGAACTTCAGGCGCAGGTCCACGATCGGGACGATCACGCCGCGCAGGTTGGTCACGCCCTTGATGAAGCCGGGCGCGTTGGCGATGCGGGTGACGGTCTCGTAGCTGCGGATCTCCTGCACTTTCAGGATATCGATGCCGTATTCCTCGGTGCCGAGCGTGAAGACCAGGTATTCCTGGCCAGAGGCTTCGCCTGCCTGGGTATCGATGTGTCCGATGCCGGCCATGTCAGTGCTCCTTTGCTGTCGCTATGCTGTCAGTTACTGTGCAACCACCGCGTCCTGGCGGCGCACGCCGGTGCGCTGCAGCGCGCCCACGTCTACGATCAGGGCCACGCTGCCGTCGCCGAGGATCGTGGCGGCCGAGATGCAGGGCACCTTGCGATAGTTCGTTTCGAGGTTCTTCAGCACCACCTGGTGCTGGCCGATCAACTGGTCCACCAGCAGCGCGAAGCGCTTGCCCTCGGCGGCCAGGATCACGGCGATACCCTGCGTCGGCTCCTGCAGCGCGCCGGTCACGTTGAAGACCTTGTGCAGTTCCAGCAGCGGCAGGTATTCGCCACGCACGTTCATCACACGCTCGCCGTTGGCGGCGGTGTGCACATCCTCGGACTTCGGCTGCAGGGACTCCATCACGCAGTTCAGCGGCAGGATGAAGGTTTCCTCGCCCACGCGCACCGACATGCCGTCCAGGATCGCCAGCGTCAGTGGCAGTACGATGCGGGTGGTGGTGCCATTGCCCGGGCGCGACGCGATTTCCACGTGCCCGCCCATCTCCTGGATGTTCCGCTTGACCACGTCCATGCCCACGCCGCGGCCGGACACGTCGGTGACCACCTCGGCAGTCGAGAAGCCCGGCGCGAAGATCAGCTGCCAGACTTCCTCGTCGCTGATGTTCTCGGACACCGGCAGGCCGTTCTGGATCGCCTTGGCCAGGATGCGCTCGCGGTTCAGGCCGCCACCGTCATCGCTCACTTCGATGACGATGTTGCCGCCCGCGTGCTGCGCGGAGAGGATCAGCTGGCCCGTCGGCTCCTTGCCGGCGGCCACGCGCTTTTCCGGGGTCTCGATGCCGTGGTCCAGGCTGTTACGCACCAGGTGGGTCAGCGGGTCGATGATCCGTTCGATCAGGCTCTTGTCGAGTTCGGTCGCCTTGCCGAACGTGACCAGGTCGATCTGCTTGCCGAGCTTGCTGGCCAGGTCGCGCACCAGGCGCGGGAAGCGCGAGAACACGTAGTCCATCGGCATCATGCGGATGGACATCACCGCTTCCTGCAGGTCACGCGCGTTGCGTTCCAGCTGGCCCATGCCCGAGAACAGGCGGTCGAACAACACCGGGTCGAGCGAGGAGGCGGTCTGCGCCAGCATCGACTGCGTGATGACCAGTTCGCCCACGAGGTTGATGATCTGGTCGACCTTCTCGGTCGGCACGCGGATCGAGCCGGAATCCGGCGCGTGCGCGGCGGCGCCGGCAGCCGGCTTGGCTTTTTCCTTGTCCTTGGCGGGCGCGGCGGCAGCCGGGGCAGCGGCCACGGGGGCCGGAGCAGCCACCGGGGCCGGGGCCGGCGCAGGTGCAGCGGCGGCCGGGGCAGCGCCACCGTCCACGGTTTCCACGGTGATCTGCTTGTCGTCGATCACGAAGCAGCACACCGCGATGATGTCGTCGGCGCTGCACTGGCTGTTCAGCCAGATGACGAGGTCGCCGTCGGCTTCCTGCTGGCCGGTGATCTCGCCCAGGTTGGCGATTTCCTCGCGCAGCAGCGCCTGGTCGGCGGCCGATACCTTGAGCAGGCTGATTTTCAGGTTGCCACCACCACCACCGGTAGCGGCAGTGGGCGCGGCGGCCATCGGGGCCGGAGCGGGCGCGGCCGCCGGCGCATGGCCCGGCTCGCCGCCGGCTTCCTCGGCCAGCTGCTGCAGGACGGCGCAGATGCGCGCCAGCGTTTCCGGATCGGGTTCGGTGCCGTTGCGGTAGGCGTTGAGCTGATCTTGCAACACGTCCTTGGTTTCCAAAAAGGTGTCGATGATGACCCGGTTGAGGGCCAGTTCCCGCCGACGCGTACGGTCGAGCAGGTTCTCGAAAATGTGGGTGGTCGCGGTCAGTGCCGCGAAGCCGAAGGTGGCGGCGCCGCCCTTGATGGAGTGCGCGGCACGGAAAATGGCGTTCAGCTCTTCCGAATCGGGGGACTCGATGTCCAGCCCGAGCAGCAGCTGCTCCATTTCCACGAGCAGTTCTTCCGCCTCTTCAAAGAAGGTCTGATAAAACTGCGTGATATCGATATCGACAGACATGACCGTCCTGACTCGCTAAATTGCTCTGGAAGATGTGCCGCCCTGTCACGGGCGGCACGCCTCATTCGATCTTGCCCTTGCCGGCGGCGCCGCTGCCGGCCGGCCTGGCCGCCGGCGCGGATGCCGCCTGCGCCTGCTCCACCTGTGCCTGCAATTCCTCTGCGGCACGGCCCTTCTGCGCCTGCACGGACACTTCGGCCGCGCTCGCGTTTTCGGATTCGAACTGCGCCTGGGCCCGCTTGTTCAGCACCACGATGCTGATGCGGCGGTTCACCGGGGCCAGCACGTCGTTCTTTTCCAGCGGCATGGTGTCCGCCAGGCCCAGCACGCGCAGCACCTTGCCTTCCTGCATGCCGCCGGCAATCAACTCCTGGCGGGAGGCGTTGGCCCGGTCGGCCGACAGCTCCCAGTTGCTGTACGCGCGCTCGCCCATCATGTACGTGGCCGAGTCGGTGTGGCCGGACAGGCTCACCTTGTTCGGCATCTCGTTCAGCACCGGGCCGATCTCGCGCAGGATGGTGCGCATGTACGGCTCCACCGAGGCGCTGCCGGTGCGGAACATCGGCCGGTTCTGCGTATCCAGGATCTGGATGCGCAGCCCTTCGCTCGTGATGTCCAGCAACAGCTGCGGCCGGAACTGGCGCAGCACCGGGTTGTTCTCGATGATCTGTTCGAGGCGGCCCTTCAGGGCGCGCAGGCGCTCGGTGTCCAGCTGGTCCCGGCGGCGCTGGGCGTCGGACGGATCGTTGGTCTGCGCGCGCATCACTTCGCCATCCTTGGCCTGCACGTCCTTGCCGCCGCCGGGAATGACGCTCTTCGACAGGCTGCTCTTGTCGCCGCCGGCAATCGCCACCTTGAGCGGGGTGCGGAAGTACTCCGCCACGCCGGCCAGCGTCTTCGGCGAGACCGAGCTCAGCAGCCACATCACCATGAAGAAGGCCATCATCGCCGTCATGAAGTCGGCGTAGGCAATCTTCCAGCTGTGGTTGCCATGCGGCTTGGCATGCGACTTGGCCTTGCGGATGACGATCGGGCGCAGATCCTGGGCGCTGCTCATGACGTCTCTCCGGTCAGGTCAGGCTCTTGACTTCGCGGACGTGGTCATCGAGCTCAAGGAACGACGGCCGCACCGTGGAGTACAGGACCTTGCGGCCGAATTCCACCGCCACCAGCGGCGCATAGCCGTTGAGCGAGGCGAGCAGCGTGACCTTGATGCACTCGTACATCTTCACGCTCTCGGACACCTGGTGCTCCACGCGGGAGGCCAGCGGCGAGACGAAGCCGTACGCAAGCAGAATGCCGAGGAACGTGCCGACCATGGCGTGGGCCACCAGGGCACCCAGCTCGGCCGGCGGCAGGTCTGCCGAGGCCAGCGCGTGCACCACGCCCATCACCGCGGCCACGATGCCGAAGGCGGGCAGGCCGTCGCCAACGCGCGACAGCGCATGGGCAGGAATCTCGGCCTCGTGGCGGTACGTTTCGATTTCGTGGTCCATGAGCGCCTCGATCTCGAAGGCGTTCATGTTGCCGTTGACCATCATGCGCAGATAGTCGGTGAGGAATTCCATCATCACCGCGTCGGCCAGGATGCGCGGATACTGGCTGAACACGCTGCTGGCCGCCGGGTCGGCGATTTCCTTCTCGAGGAACAGGATGCCCTCGCGGCGGGCCTTGGAGAGCAGCACGTACAGCAGCGCCATGATGTCGAGGTACAACTCCTTGTTGTACTTCGAGCCACGCAGCAGCATCGGCATGGCCTTCATGGTGGCCTTGATGGCCTTGCCGCTGTTGGAGCTGACGAAGGCGCCCAATGCGGCACCGCCGATAATGATGAGCTCCGCCGGTTGATAAAGCGCGCCCATGTGGCCGCCGGTGATGGCATAACCGCCCAGCACCGATGCCACCACGACGACATAGCCAATAACTACTAGCACGATCGGATCCCCGTCTGAAAAACACGCGTCAGGCACGCACGGGCATCCTGTAGGGGCGAGCGGGGTCACCGCTCACCCGTCCCGGGGAGCCCGATTGCCGCGCGGACGTCTGGCCCGATGGAATCAGGCTTCAGTCAGCGTGGCTGCGGCGTCCTTCGAGAGCTTCTTCACTTTCCCAGCACGCGACGGCGGACGGCACAGGCTGCACACGAAGTTCGCGTGCGGCTCATAAGCGTGTGTCACGAACTGTCCGCCGCAACATGTGCACGAGGAAAGCTGCAGCATATTGCTCTCGAAAAACCGTACTAACGTCCAGGCACGGGTGAAACTTAAGACAATTTCGCCGCCCAGCAGCGAAACGTGCTCGAGGTACAGACGGTAAGCGGCCACTACGGCACGAATGCCCGACGTCTCGCCTTCCTGCACCATGAACTGGTACGCGGAGAAGAACAGCGACGAATGGATATTCGGCAGCCAGGTGGTGAACCAGTCAGTCGAGAACGGGAGCATGCCCTTGGGCGGCGACGCGCCCCGCAGCTCCTTGTAGAGGCGGATCAACCGGTCGCGCGAGAGCGTGGTCTCGGCTTCCAGCACCTGCAGGCGCGCGCCCAGGCCAATCAGCTCGATGGCGAGCTGGGTCTGGTTCGCGTCCTGCAGGACGCTTTTCCGGTTGGGGGCAGGGGTGGCCGTAAAGCTGCGGGCCGGCTGGGCCTGTAGGAGCGCGGTCAATTGAGCGACTCCACAGGTTGCCGGGCCAGCAGGATAGCAGCGTGGATCTGCTGCATATCATGGCTCTTGGCCGTGTGGGTGAGCGTGGATAGCAGCGCGTGATCGTCAAAGCGGAAACGGCACAGCACCATGTTCGATGCTGCCAGCTTGACGAGTTGCGCCGAGGTCAGTTTGGCAAGAATGTCGGCAATTTCCTTGCTGACGCCAAGCCTGAACATGGCTTCCACCTGGTTTTCGCGCACCAGTCGTTGCGCAAGCAGAAGATAGGCGAGATTGACCTCCCTGATCTCCTGGAGAACTTCACTGCTTTCCAATTTTTCCCCGCTACCAAAACCCTTCGACCGCTTGTCCGGCGCTTACCGGCTTTGTGTCCGTGGGGACACTGGCCGGCGACCAGATCGTTTAGTGCGTGTTCGATGGGTACGACGTACTACGAAAGAACTTCGCCCGGTTACACCTTCTCTCTGAAACGTTACATCTGTTACAGAGTGTAAGTGAAACTGTTACGTTTATATCGGCAATCGGCCCGGAATGCCAATCCCTACTTGAGTTGGGGTCTGGCAAATGTCGCAAGGAAAAGACATGGCCCGCCGAATTTGTAACACCAGCACGCGCCTGCTTGTGGTTTACATCAAGCGCGTTCAAGCACGTAACGCATCGTGTACCAAACGGATACACGCCTTGTGCGGTGGACATGGCATGGCCAGACAGAGGCCAGCAGATTCCACTATTGACGAACCAGCGCGCCTTGGCTAAACACGCGCCGCAACCATGCGGCAAGCCGCGCGAAGACGTCGTCGGGCGCCTCGCGGAACAGCTGGGGTCGCGCCCGCTCCACTTGCTCGAGCATGCGCGCGGCTTCCTCGGCACTGACCGAGCCGTACTCGAGCGCAAGGCCCAGCAGCGCGCGCATCTCGCCCACTTTGCTGCGGCCCAGCGCCTCGCTCTGCTCGGTCTGTAACGCATACATGACGTCATACGCCCGTTGGCGAAGACTGTCGGAAATCCGCCACGCCGGGGTACGCATGCGCTCCTCCAGCGTGCGGATGTCGATGGCCGACGCGGAAATCTGCGCGGCCAGCGCTTCGGTAAAGGCGGCGTCGGCGCCGGCCTCGGTGAGGATCTGCGTGGCCCACTCCCGCGCGTGCTCCACGCGCTGCTGCGGCGTCCAGTCGGGCTGGATGGCCAGGCCGAAGCCGAAGCGCTGGGCATCGCGCATCAGTGCAGCCAGCGCGTTGGGCAACTGCTTGTCGAAGACCTTCTTGGCCCAGCCGTATTCGCCGCTAGCCAGCAGCCGCATCACGGCACGCTCGGTCAGCGGGCCATCCTGCTGCATCAGCCGCGCCCGCAGGAAGTCGTCGAACGCAGGCGGCACGAACTGCGGGTCGATGCCGGTGGAAACTTTTACAAAGGCGTCGAAATCCGCGCGCAGCCTTGCCGTGGCTTCGGCCGACAGCGACAGGTTGATATCGGTAGTCATGATGTCATCGCATGCAAACGCGCCCCGGCGCGGCTTTTACAACGCTGCAGCCGGGGCGCACGGCGCGACTGGGCACGGCAGTCAGAACGGCGTGGGGCCGGTCAGAATGCGCTCCAGTCGCCGTTGTCGGATCCATTACCGGCCGCCGTGGCGGACGGACGCAACAGCTTCGGCTCGGCCGCTTCCGTGTCGTCGGCGGCTTCCGCTGCCGCCGCACCCGCACCCGCACCGGCCACGACCAGCGCCGTGCCGGCAGCCTTGTTACGCGCGCCACGGGCCTTGGCCCCCTTCAGCCCCGACGTCACCGCCTTCGCGCCGGGCCGGGCCACCGAACGCGCCGCTGGCGCAGCCGACAGGCCAAGCGCGGGCGCCGACGGCGCCACGTCGTCATGCGACAGCTTGAAGCCCGACACCGAATCCTGGAGCTTCATCGCCTGATCCTGCAGCGAGCCCGCCGCAGCCGCGGCCTGCTCCACAAGCGCGGCGTTCTGCTGCGTCACCTCGTCCATCTGCGCCACGGCCTGGTTCACCTGCTCGATGCCCGAGCTTTGCTCGGCGGAGGCTGCGCTGATCTCGCCCATGATGTCGGTCACGCGCTTCACGGCCTGGACGATCTCGCCCATGGTCGTACCCGCCTGGCCCACCAGCGCCGCGCCGTTGTCCACGCGCGCCACGGTGTCCCCGATCAGGCCCTTGATTTCCTTGGCCGCGTTGGCGCTACGCTGCGCCAGGCTGCGCACCTCGCCCGCCACCACGGCAAAGCCACGGCCCTGTTCGCCGGCCCGCGCCGCTTCCACGGCGGCGTTCAGCGCCAGGATGTTGGTCTGGAAGGCAATCCCTTCGATCACGCCGATGATGTCGACGATCTTGCGCGAGGCCTCGTTGATCTCGTCCATCGTCTGCACCACGCGGCCCACCACCTCGCCACCGCGCACGGCGGTCTCCGAGGCATTGGCAGCCAGCCCGCTGGCCTGACGGGCGTTGTCGGCGTTCTGGCGGACCGTGCTGGTCAGCTCTTCCATGCTCGAGGCGGTTTCCTCGAGCGAGGCCGCCTGCTGCTCGGTACGCTGCGACAGGTCGTTGTTGCCAGCCGCGATCTCCCGCGATGCCGTGCCGATCGATTCGGCCGATTCCTTGAACTCGCGCACCATCGACGACAGCTGCTCCTGCATCTGGCTCATCGCCAGCAGCAGGCTGCCACGGTCGCCGCTGCGCAGCGCCACCTTGCCCGAGAAGTCGCCCTCGGCGATCTGCGAGGCGATGGATGCCGCATAATCCGGCTCGCCGCCCAGCTGCTTGGACAGCTGCCGCGCCAGGAACCAGCCCAGCAGTACGGAAAGCCCCAGGCCGCCCACCACCAGGATCAGCATCAGCACGCGCGAGCTGTTATAGACGCTGGTCGATTCCTCCATGTTGGCCTTGGCGCGCTCGTCGCGGCGCTTGACCATCTTGAACAGCACGTCTTCCAGCGCGCGGCTGTCCTTGAGCAGGTCGGCGCTCTCGGTGAACACGGTGGACTCGAACTGCGACGTGTCCAGCGGCTGCTTGCCAACCAGCGCCACATACTTCTCCATGCGCTCGCGGAAGGCCGGCAGCAGCGTTTCATACTGCTTGACCATTGCCTGGCCTTCCGGCGCCGTGAACGAGTCCTTGGCGGCCTTCACGCGCGACTCCATGGCGGCCAGCGATTTCTCGATGGTCTCCTTCTCGGTGGCGCGCTCGCCCATCGTCGAGGCGGACAGCAGCGCGATCTGCGAGCGGCTGGCGTAGACGAGGTTGATATTGCCGTCCTGCACGGCTTTCAGTGCCTGCAGGTCGCTGTTGTAGATCTTGCCGGTCCATTCCGCCATGCGCCCCATATTGACAACGCCCAGCAGGCCGACGATGGCGCCGATTACGGAAACGACCAGGAAGCCGGCAATGAGCCTGGTCGTAACGCGCAGTTGATTGAACCACTGCATAGAACTACCCCCTTCTGTCAAAAAAGACCGGGATGGGCATCGGTTGCCGCCTCCCGCGTTGTTATCGCGGCCGCAAGGCCGCTCTTACCCCGTTCCTGGCGCCACGTTGTGCCCGTGGCGTCTTGACGTTCAGATACTTGCGTACCCGGCTCCGCTCCCCACTTCCGGCGCCGGCAGGCCCTTGCGCGGGCGCGCCGGCCGGACTTCGGCCTGCATGCTGACGCGGAAGGTGGATACCGACTCGCGCAACCGGTTGGCCTGCTCTTCCAGTGCGCCGGCCGCGGCAGCGGCCTGCTCCACCAGCGCAGCGTTCTGCTGCGTCACCTCGTCCATCTGCGCCACGGCCTGGTTCACCTGTTCGATGCCAGAACTCTGCTCCGCCGATGCCGAACTGATCTCGCCCATGATGTCGGTCACGCGGCGCACGGCCTGCACGATCTCGTCCATGGTTGCGCCCGCGTCGCTCACCTGCGCCGCGCCGTTCTCCACGCGCGCCACGGTGTCGCCAATCAGGCCCTTGATTTCCTTGGCCGCGTTGGCGCTGCGCTGCGCCAGGCTGCGCACTTCGCCCGCCACCACGGCAAACCCCCGGCCCTGCTCGCCGGCCCGGGCCGCTTCCACGGCGGCGTTCAGGGCCAGGATGTTGGTCTGGAAGGCGATACCCTCGATCACGCCGATGATGTCGACGATCTTGCGCGAGGCCGCGTTGATCTCGTCCATCGTCTGCACCACACGGCCCACGGCGTCGCCGCCGCGCACGGCGGTATCCGAGGCATTGGCAGCCAGCCCGGTCGCCTGGCGCGCGTTGTCGGCGTTCTGGCGGACCGTGCTGGTCAGCTGCTCCATGCTCGAGGCGGTCTCCTCAAGCGAGGCCGCCTGCTGCTCGGTGCGCTGCGACAGGTCGTTGTTGCCGGCCGCCACCTCGTGCGTGGCCGTGGAAATGTTCGCCATGCCCTCGTGGATGTCGTGCACCACGGACAGCAGGCTGCGCTGCATGGTGCGCATGGCCCGGGCCAGCGCGCCGATTTCGTCGTTCGATTCGTGGTCGAAGCCGGTGGTCAGGTCGCCCGCGCCCATGCGCAGGGCGAAGTCGAGCATCTCGCCCACCGGGCGCTCCACGCGCGTCACCAGCATCGAGCCCGCCGCGAACGAGGACAGCACGGACAGCCCGAAGGCGCCCCACAGCCACGGCCACAGTTGCGCGGCGGCCTCCGGCGCGAGCCAGTGCGCGCCGCCCGCGGCGGCCAGGAACCAGACCAGCCCGGCAAGCTGGGCCCAGAGGATGCGACGCTTGAGGTCCACGCGCGTCAGGCGGCCCACCAGCCCGGCCAGCCCCGTGCGCACCACGGCGCCGTCGCGAATCGCCAGCCCGCGCGCCCGGTTCTCCCGGAAGCGCTGGTACAGCGCGGCCGTGGCATCGATCTGCTCCCGGCTGGCCATCGCCCGGACCGAGGTGTAGCCCACCACGCGGCCCGCCACGCGCGTGGGCGTGACGGTGGCCAGCACCCAGTAATGGTCGCCGTCCTTGCGGCGGTTCTTGACCACGCCGGTCCAGGACTGGCCGGCCTCCAGGGCGCGCCAGAGATCGGCGAACGCCTCCGGCGGCATGTCGGGATGGCGCACGAGGTTATGCGGCGCGCCGAGCAGTTCCTCCGCCGTAAAGCCGCTGGTCTCGATGAACGCCCGGTTGGCGAACGTGATCCGTCCCTTGAGATCGGTTCGCGAAATCAGGTAGTCGTTCGGCGAGAGCAGGTACTCGCGTTGGGTTACAGGCTGGTTGTTGCGCATGTCTCGTTGCTGCGTAAATGCCGTGGGCGCCAGCGCGCTTTGTCAGGCGTGCGCGCCGTAGGCCGGTGTGAAGTGGGGATCAGTGGCTGCTGGCGGCGGCGTCGATGGCGGCGAGGTCGTCGATGTTCATCAGCTTCTCGATGTCCGCCAGGATCAGCATGCGGCCCTCGAGCGAGCCCAGCCCGCGGATGTATTCGGTGTCCACGCCGCCGGAGAGCGCCGGGGCGGGCTTGATCTGCGCCGGCGCCAGCGTCAGCACGTCTGACACGCCGTCCACCACGATGCCGGTGGTGCGTTGATTGAGATCAACGATGATCACCACGGTGTACTGGTCGTAGCTGACCTCGGCCTGGTTGAACTTGATGCGCAGGTCGATGATGGGAACGATGGTGCCGCGCAGGTTGATCACGCCCTTCAGATAGGCGGGCGCGTTGGCGATCTGCGTCACCGATTCGTAGCCGCGAATCTCCTGCACCTTCAGAATGTCGATGCCGTATTCTTCGCGACCCAGGCGGAACGCGAGGAATTCCTCACCCGCGCCGTCTGCCTTGTTGATGCTCGTATTCATGGTTGCCCCCGCTGGCTGGATGGGTCGAGGCCGGGGTTCCGTGCCCCTTGGCTTGTGGCGACCCGCGATTTGCGACCCACAATATGCGGCCAGAGGCAGCCGGCGCACGCCGGACACCTGCTATGGCCCTCCAGTATTTACGGCATCAAACGGGGTGAATGAAGGGCGACATGGACCCGGACATTACCCCTCCGTGGGAGGGGTCAGCAGGGCTTCCACCGACTCCATCAGCTCGTCCGGATCGAACGGCTTGGCCAGGAAACCGGACGCACCGGCCTCGCGGGCCTGGTCGCGGATGCGGTCGTCGTGTTCGGTGGAGAGCATCAGGATCGGCACGCCGGCATAGGCCGGCAGCGCCCGCAGCGCGCGGATCAGCGTCAGGCCATCCATGCCGGGCATCACCTGATCGGTCACCAGCATGCCGAAGCGTCCTTCCAGCGCCACCTCATGGGCTTCCTTGCCGTCGGCGGCCTCCGTCACCGTGTAGCCGCCGGCCCGCAGGCAGGCGCCGATCATGCGGCGAAGGGAAGGCGAATCGTCGACGACGAGAATGCTCGGGAGGGACATTGGGGGGACTCCGGGGGTAAAAGTTGGTCCGCCTGCGTGCGTGCAACGGGCGCTCGGGCGCCCAGGCGGCTGGCGACGGACGGGCCAGCCGTGCGCACGCGGTGCGCGTGCCACTGCCCTGTCTTCAGCATATCGTCCCGAACGCGCACGGATTTGAGGCTACAACACGCCAATTAGAGGGAAGCCTCTAATCCGGGAGACTGGCGCGGGGTCAGGCGCGCAGCGGTTCGGCGCCGTGCAGGGTATCGGCGAAGGCCGAGGGCTCCAGCGGCAGCGCCATCAGGAAGCCCTGCACTTCGTCGCAGCCCATACTGTGCAGGATGTCCAGCTGCGAGTTCGACTCCACGCCCTCCGCCACCACCTTCATGCGCAGTTCGTGCGCCAGCGCCACCATCGAGCCGACGATCGCGCGGCCCTGCGGGTCCGTATCGAGCCCGCCAATCAGCGTCCGGTCGATCTTGAGCGTGCCCACGCGCAGCCGCTTCAGGTAGCCCAGGCTCGAATAGCCGCTGCCAAAGTCGTCCAGCGCCACCTGGATGCCCAGCGCCTGCAGCTCCGCCAGCGTCTCCAGCGACTTGCCGATGTCCTTCATCGCCGCGGTCTCGGTAATCTCCAGCGTGATGGCCGAGGGCGGAATGTCGTGCTGGTGGATCTGCTCCAGCAGGTACTGCGGGAAATTCCGGCTCGCGAAACGCAGCCCGGACACATTGATCGCCACCGGCACGATGGGCAGCCCCGCGTCGTGCCACTGGCGCACCTGCGCGCAGACCGTGGCGATGACCCAGTCGTCGAGCTTGTCGATCTGGCCCGACTGCTCCGCCACCATGATGAATTCGGCCGGATTGACGGCGCCCAGCGTGGGATGGCGCCAGCGGCACAGCGCCTCGGCGCCCACCACGCGGCGGGTCTTCACATCGAACTTCGGCTGGTACATCAGCTTCAGCCCATCGTCCTGGATGGCCAGCCAGAGGTCGCGCCGGATCACGCGCATGCGGCGCGCGCGCTCGCCGGCGGCGGAATTGAACACGCGCACCTGGTTGGAGCCGCTCTCGCGCGCCTCCGCCAGGCTCACGCGGGCGGCCTGCATCAGCGCCTCGGAGGTCTGCGCGTCGCGCGGATAGATGGCGATGCCGATATTCACGCCGATCTGCATCTGCAGGCCGCGCGCCGCCACGAACTCGGCCAGGGAACCGAGCACGCGCGAGCCCAGTTCATGCGCCCGGCTGTGCTGCACCAGTTCCGGCACGCCCACGGCGAATTCGTCGCGCGCCAGCCGGGCCAGGAAATCGTGCGGCTTCAGCGCGGCCTGCGCCAGCGCGCCGGCGTCCTGGGCGAGGATGTCGTCGGCGCGCACCTCGAATACTTCGTCCACCTCGCGGAAATCGGCGATATGGATCAGCAGCACCGCGCAGCCGGTCTCGGAGAGCCGGGCATGGGCGATGGTCTGGTCCAGCCAGCGCGCGAACGCGTTGCGGTCCGGCAGGTCGGTGGCCACGCTGTACTCGCCGACCGGGGCCTGTCCACGCGCGGCGGGCCGCACGGTCAGGCCGGGAATGCGCGGCGGACCGCGCCGCCCCGTGCGCTGGTCCTGGCGCGAGAGCATGCCGGCCGGCAGTTCGTCGATGCCATCGCCCGCCAGGGCCGGCTCCACGCCAGCCGGTACGGGCAACCAGCCGCGCGACTGCGCACGGTGCACGGCGAACATCGCGGCGCAGAGCAGCGCCAGGCCGCCAGCCAGCCAGGCGGGGGCGGGCAGTCCGGTGGCTTCCACGCAGGCGCGGGCGCTCAGCGCCGTGCCGCCGCACACGCGCCCCAGGCGCGCGCCGGCCACGGCCACCAGGCCGGCGCCTGAAGCCATCGCCAGCGCCACGGCCACGCCCCAGCCGCGCCGGCCCTGGCGGAACCAATGGAAGATGGGGGGAATCACTTGCGCGACGATCGCCGTCGCAGCCAGCGTGGCCACGAACGTGGCGGCCATCTTCACGCCGTCATTGGCGGCGGTGAGCGTGCCGGAGGCGATGGCCACCCAGACCGGCATGCCGAGCGTGGCCTGCGACATCAGTGCCGCCGACCACGTCAGGCTGCGCGCGACCTTGCGGCCCGGCGTGCGGTCGCCCGATGCCGTGCGGCGCCAGCGCGCGGCGGCAAGGCCGAGCACGGACGCAAGCAGCAGGAGGCTGTAACTCGTGGCAGTCATGGGGGCGGCGCGTTGGTGGCGGGCACGGATGCCGGCATGCCCTCGATGTGGGCCATCGGGCAGCCCGCATCACGGCATCCTGTCTCCGCCATGTGAACAGTCAAGCGCTTGCTTCGAACAATGATTGGGACGATCAGAACGCCGCCCAATCGTCGTCCGCGCGCGAGCCGGCGGGGGCGGCGCCGGCTGCCGACAACTGCGGGCGCACCAGCGCAGCCTCGCGCGACTTGCGCACCACCGGCGGCCGCGCGCTGGCGGGGCGGGCAGCGGCCCGTGCCGGGGCCGGGGCCGGCGACGACATGGCCAACTTCGGCGCGGCATGCACCGGGGCCGGCACGGCGGCGCGACGTCCGGCCTCGCCACCCAGCGTGAACACCGACACCACGTTCTTGAGCTTCTGCGCCTGTTCCTCGAGCGCGCCGGCGGCTGCGGCCGCTTCTTCGACCAGCGCCGCGTTCTGCTGCGTCACCTGGTCCATCTGGTTCACGGCCTGGTTCACCTGCTCGATGCCGGTGGTCTGCTCCTGCGACGCCGCGCCAATCTCGTTCATGATGTCCGTCACGCGGCGCACGGCCTGGACGATCTCGCCCATGGTCTGGCCGGCCTCGGCCACCAGACGCGTACCGCTTTCCACGCGCTGGCCCGATTCGCCGATCAGCGTCTCGATCTCCTTGGCGGCATTGGCGCTGCGCTGCGCCAGGCTGCGCACCTCGCCGGCCACCACGGCAAAGCCACGGCCCTGCTCACCGGCCCGCGCCGCTTCCACGGCGGCATTGAGCGCCAGGATGTTGGTCTGGAAGGCAATGCCCTCGATCACGCCGATGATCTCGACCACCTTGCGCGAGGCGCCGTTGATCTCGTTCATCGTATCCACCACACGGCCCACCACGTCGCCGCCCTTCATGGCGATCTGCGACGCCTCGCCAGCCAGCACGCCAGCCTGGCGCGCGTTGTCGGCGTTCTGGCGCACCACCGTGGTCAGCTCCTCCATGCTGGCCGCGGTCTGCTCCAGCGACGACGCCTGTTCCTCGGTGCGCTGCGACAGGTCCGTGTTGCCGGCGGCAATCTGCTGCGTGGCCGAGGCAATCGAATCGGTGCCGCCGCGCACTTCCGCGACGATGCCCGACAGGCTCTCCTGCATCTTGGCCAGCGCCTGCATCATGCGGCCGACCTCGTTCTTCGACATGCTGACGATGCGCGAAGTCAGGTCGCCGCCCGCCATGCGCTCGAACACGTCGAGCGCTTCCTCCACCGGGCGCACGATCGCGCGGTGCAGCATCACGGCCGCCATGATAGCGACGACGATGCCGGCCAGGATCAGGGCGATCGACAACAGGCGAATGGTCTCAAAACGGGCCTGGGCGGCTTCGAAGCTGGCCTTGGCCGCGTTCATCTGGAATTTCTCGAGCTTCTCGTGCGCCGCCGCCATCGTGCGCTGGAGGTCGGGCATGACGTCGCGGGCCAGGCGCAGGGCCTCCTCGCGATTGCCGGCGACCAGCGCCTGCTGGAGCGGCACCGCGCCCTTCTCGAAGAAGGCCTTGCGCGCCGTGTCCAGCGGGGTGGCGAGCGCCTTTTCCTCATCGTTCTGGGGCAGCGCCAAATAGCGCTTCCAGCCGGCGTTGGACGATTCGACGAAGATCATGGAGCGCTCCACGTTCTTCTTCATGTCGTCGTTCTCGCTGCCGGGCATCACGCCACGGTCCAGCGCCAGGCGCAGGCGGGTGGTGCCCAGCATCGCCTCGCTCAGCGAGAGCGCCGAGGCGAGCTGGTTCGAATAGGTTTCCTTCAGCGCATCATTGGTTTGCGAGATGCCATGCAGCCCAGCCCCGCCAACGAGCAGCAGGATTGCGGTCAGCACGACCATGGCGCCCCGCAAAAGGGTCTTGATCTGAATATCGTTGTGAAAGGACATGATTCGCTGAATGAAAAGGAGGAAACCCGGCGCCCTCCCGGCACCGGTCCGGCAGGCGGACACCCCTGGCAGCCTGCTCAAGACACGATAACGGCGCGGTCTCAACCATCCTTGAGGCAACTGGCAAATCGAATTCCCGGTGTGGATAAGGCACCCCAGGCGAATGTGCAAAATGCGGTGGCATACACCGCACATATGCATCGGATGCGTCGCACAAAACAACCGAGTCAAACAGGCGAATTGTCTGAAATGCAGCAGAATCCGAAACACATCGGCATGCCAGTTCAGCACCCGCTGAATATCGCCACCTTTTGTACACGCATCTGCGTGTGGCCCTGTCGTAGCGATGCATATCCTGACCACCCAGGTATTCGCTCTCGCGTTACCGGGAATGCCCCTTGGCAAATGCCGGGGGGCGACAGCTCACCCCGATAAAAGTTCAGGGGATTAAGTGATTTGAGACTTTTCGCAAATTAGCCCCCAGCGCGGAAAAGGGATTTGCAGTGCCAGGCCCAGCGGTTATAATGCCCACGACTATTCGCGGACCCATCTATAAATCGAGGCTTGGAAATGGCGACCTATCAGGAAATCGTTCAGAAAATCAGCGAACTGCAGAAGCAGGCGGAAGAGATCAAGTCGCGCGAGCAGGCGGCTGTGATTGCCGATATTCGCGAAAAAATCGAACAATATGGCCTGACTGCGGACGATCTCGGTTTTGGCAGCGGCAAGGCCGTGGCCAGCAAGAAGGCCGCACGCAAGGTGCCGGTGCGCTATCGTGACAGCGCGGGCAATACCTGGACCGGCCGTGGCAAGCGTCCGGGCTGGCTGACCCAGGCACTGGCCAACGGCAAATCGGTGGAAGATTTCCTGATCCGCTGATCGTCGCATCCACCGAACCACCGCACCAACAAAAAACCGGGCCTTGGCCCGGTTTTTTGTTGCGATTCGTTTGGTTGCGCTACGTTATCGCCAACGCCGCAGAAACGGGTACGCGCCCGTCATCGGTCAGCCCGCAAACCCGTTCGGATTCATGGACTGCCAGCGCCACGAGTCCTCGCACATCCGGTCGATGTCATGCTGGGCGTGCCAGCCAAGCAGTTCCTGGGCAAGCGCTGGATCGGCATAGCAGGAGGCGATATCGCCCGGCCGCCGTGCCACGATCTCGTAGGGAACGGGCCGCCCGCTCGCGCGTTCGTAAGCCTTCACCACCTCCAGGACGCTGTAGCCACGGCCGGTGCCGAGGTTAACGGTCATGCCGCGCGGCTGCTCGCGCAGGTATTTCAGGGCCGCCACATGGCCGTCGGCCAGGTCGCAGACGTGGATATAGTCGCGCACGCCGGTGCCATCCACGGTGGGATAGTCGCCGCCATAGACGCTCAGTTTCTGCCGGCGCCCGCCCGCCACCTGGGCCACATAAGGCATCAGGTTGTTGGGGATGCCGCCCGGGTCTTCGCCAATCAGCCCGCTTTCGTGGGCGCCAACCGGGTTGAAATACCGGAGATATCCGATTCGCCAGCTTTCATCCGAAATCTCGAGATCACGCAGAATCTGCTCGCCCATCAGCTTGGTCTGGCCGTACGGATTGGTCGCGGACAGCGGAAAATCCTCGAGGATCGGCACGGCATGCGGATTGCCGTAAACCGTGGCCGACGAACTGAATACCAGTTGTTTCACGTTGGCCGACTGCATCGCCGCGCAAAGCGTCAACAATCCGTTGAGATTGTTGCTGTAATACTCGATCGGCTTGCTCACCGACTCGCCAACCGCCTTCAGCGCGGCAAAATGGATCGCGCCGGAAATCTTGTGTTCGGCGAACAGCTTGTCCAGTAGCGCGCGGTCACGCACGTCACCCTCGACGAAATTGGGTGTCGCGCCGGTAATCCGTGCCAGGCGTTCGACAACCGCCCGGTTGCTGTTACAGAGATTATCGATACCGACAACGTTGTAACCCGCTTGATGCAGTGCCACCCAGGTGTGGGAAGCAATATAGCCGGTGGCACCGGTCAGCAGTAAGGTCTCAGCCATGGAAAGGGTCAGGGTCAGAAATGGGTTCGGGGGCGATGCCACGCGCCGGATCAGGCGCTTTACGCGGGGCGCTCATCATAGCCGGCGCAGGTTACGCCGAACATATCACGGCTGCATCACAGCGCCATCGTCAAGACGGCTGAGGCGCCGAATGCGCGGCCGGGGGCAGGCCGGCACGTGCCTGCCAAGCCTCATAGGCGGCGTGCAGCCGCCAGCCGGACTCCAGATCGCGCATGCCCAGCACCTGGGCCACCCTGGCCGGAGCGGTGCCGGCATCAAAGTGCATCGCGCCGCACGTATTGCGCAGCGTCTGCGGCGACGCCCGCTCGCGCCGCCCGGCCAGCACGCCGGCCTCCTCTAATAGCAACTCCACCCGACGGTAGATGGATGCCGCATGCATCGGCCGCCCGTTTGCCATCGCCGGGAAGACCAGTTCGCCGAGCGTGCCGGCGGCCGCGCGCAACGCCAGCCAGTGTCGCAGCGGCGCATCGGCGAATGGGAACAGCGGCACGGTATAGGCGCGGCCGTTGTCCGGGCGCACCATGCGCAGGGCCAGCCCGGCGCCCTCTTGCGCGCCGCCTTCCGCGTCTTCGTCCAATCCGTCGATGGTCTCCACGCGCAGCGCCCGCACCTCGGCCACCTTCAGGCCACCGCCCAGCAGCACGGCAATCAGCGCCACATCGCGCGCCCGCTTCCACTGCGTAGGCGAAATCCCGCGCGACAGGTCCGGACGCTCAAGCCCATCGGGCGACAGCACGCGCGCCACCAGCAGGTCCCGCTCGCCCGGCAGCAGGAAGGCCGTGGGGTCGTTGTCCCCCTCCGCCAGATGATTCTTCACCGCCTGACTCGCGGGATTGTGCAGATTCTGTTGCAGCAGCGACAGATGGTGGAAAACCCGCTCGATCAGCCGCGCATAACGATAGCGATGGCGCTTGTGCAAGTCCTGCGCATCGAGAAACGCGCCAATCTGGCCTGCCGACCACGTCAGCGGCGGCAAACCCTGCTCGCCGGACCAGCGCAGCAGCTTGCCCCACATCGCCCGATAGACGACGGCGGTGCCGTGCCGGAAACCGTGGCTGGCCAGCCAGCCATCGAACGCGCGCTCGGGTTGACGGTGCCAGGCGTCGAGGTCGGCATCGAACAGGGCATCGGGTTGCGGGTCGGCCCCGGAAGGCGTGGTCAAGGGCGCTCCTGAATGACGCGCCGCGAAAAAGCGGCGATGCGTGCATTGTAGACAACCCGGCACACGAAGCCACACGAGGCCGCTTGCAAAACGCCGCGGCGCCGTGATACCTTGCCATCCACTATGCAACCAGTTGCATAAATACGCGATACGATTCCCAACGACGTGATCGGAGGAGACCCGATGCGAAACCTCTCACTCGCGCCCGCCGCGGCGCAATCGCTGGATACGTGGCACACGATGATCGCCACCCACAATATGGACGCGCTCGATTCCATCGTCGCCGACGAAGTGGTGTTCCGTTCCCCCGTGGCGCACACGCCCTACCCGGGCCGCGCCGCCATCCAGCTGGTGCTGACCACGGTGAACGAGGTCTTCGAGGACTTCCGCTACCACCGCAGCTTCGTCGGTGACGACCAGGCGAGCGTGGTGCTCGAATTCAGTGCCAATGTGGCCGGCAAGGCGCTGAAAGGCATCGACATGATCCGTTTCAATGCAGCCGGAAAGATCGTCGAATTCGAGGTCATGGTGCGCCCGCTGAGCGCATTGCAGGCGCTTGGCGAGGCCATGGGCGCCCGCCTCGGCGCCCAGAAACACATCTTGCGGGGCGCCTGAGCGGCCCGTATTACCACGCATATCTTTCAGAGGAATCCCACCATGGCCCTGCCCGCCCTGCTCCAGAACCTGTCGCTGCCGGCTGTCTGCTCGCCGCTGTTCATCATTTCCAACCCCGACCTCGTGATCGCCCAGTGCAAGGCCGGCGTGGTCGGCTCGTTCCCGGCGCTGAACGCGCGCCCGGCCGAGAAGCTCGAGGAATGGCTGGACCGCATCACCACGGAACTGGCCGAGCACGACGCCAGGCACCCGGACCGCCCGTCCGCGCCGTTCGCCGTGAACCAGATCGTGCATAAGTCCAACGACCGCCTCGAGCACGACCTGGAACTGTGCGTGCGCTACAAGGTGCCCATCGTCATCACGTCCCTCGGCGCGCGCAAGGAAGTCAACGACGCCGTGCATTCCTATGGCGGCATCGTGCTGCATGACGTCATCAACAACACGTTTGCGCGCAAGGCGATCGAGAAGGGCGCGGACGGGCTGGTCGCCGTGGCCGCCGGCGCGGGCGGCCATGCCGGCACGCTGTCGCCGTTTGCGCTGCTGCATGAAATCCGGGAATGGTTCGATGGCCCGCTGCTGCTGTCCGGCGCCATCGCCAGCGGCAACGCCGTGCTGGCTGCGCAGGCCGCCGGGGCAGACCTCGCCTATATCGGCTCGGCCTTCATCGCTACGCAGGAAGCGAACGCCCAGGACGCCTACAAGCAGATGATCGTCGATAGCTCGGCGGACGATATCGTTTATTCCAACCTGTTCACGGGCGTACACGGCAATTACCTGCGCAACAGCATCGTGCGCGCAGGGCTTGACCCCGAGGCCCTGCCCACCTCCGATGCCTCGAAGATGAATTTCGGCTCGGCGAGCGTCAAAGCGTGGAAGGACATCTGGGGCGCCGGCCAGGGCGTGGGTGCGATCAAGCGCGTGGTGCCGGCCGGCGAACTGGTGCGTCGATTTGTGGAGGAATACGCACTCGCCCGCCGCCGCCTGGGGTTGGCCGAGGCAGCGCCGGCCAGCGCGGCCTCCGCGCTCGACGTAGCCTGACGGTAGCGTTTAGGCGTTGTCGCTGGCGGCCGGGGCCGCCAGCAACGGCAGCAGGTCCTTGGCCCACTTCACCCAGTCTTCCTCGTAGCGGATGCCGCGCCTGAGCAGCGCATGATGGATCTGCCGCGTGCGGTCGGCCTGCCCAGCCGCGAAATCCTTCTGCTCGATCTTGAGAAACGTCTCAAGCCGCGCCTCATGCAGCGCAATCAGCCGCGCCATCTCGTCGGCCAGTCCAAGTGGTCCGATGGCAGCATCTGCACGTAGCTTCACCAGAATTTCCTCACGCTGATCCAGCCCCAGCCCGGGGGCGAGCACCCAGCGCGCCAGTTCGTCGCGGCCAGCCGGCAACACGCGATACACCTTCTTGCGACTCTTCTTCTCCGCGCCATCCGCCTCGGCGGGCTCGCCGTTGGTCACGCTGTTGCCCTGCTCATCGGCGGCAATCCAGCCGTGATCGGCCATGCGGCCCAGTTCCCGATAGATCTGCTGGTGCGTGGCGTGCCAGAAATAACCGATGGACTTGTCGAACCGGCGCGCGAGGTCGTAGCCGGAGGACGGCTTTTCGATCAACGAGATCAACAGGGCGTGCTGGGTAGACATGAGGCGGGATCTGGGTGCGGAGGCCTGGCATGAAGGTTGCAATCCTGCCCCACGGTGAGCGGGCGGGCCGCGGTGAAGCTGCCCGGTATGGTAACGCGCAAGTCACGCGGCGTCATGCCGTTAACCCATGGGATACGCGCTTGTTGCGGCCCGGGGCATCGGCAATGCGCGCCGGCGTCTATTTATGACAATTTAGTCAATTGTCTCGAAACAGATCTAAAAAAAACGAAATGGCATTTCCCGACCGATTGCAATACATTCCAGACATTGCCACCCGCATGCGCGCGCCCCTTTGCCGGCCCAACGTTCCGCGTCATGCGTCTCCCGGGAGTTGTCTATGAACGCAAGACCGGAATTTGCCGAAGGCTCCGCCGCTGGCGAAGCCGCCGCGCCTGCCCCCGCGGCCCGCGCCCGCGCCGGTTCGGCCCCAATCTACTACCGGCTGCCCGATACGCCGGAAGGGCATCACATCAAGGAATACGCAAGCGGGCTGCGCCAGCTTGTGCGCTTTGTCGGTGTCGAGGAACAAGTGGTCAAGTACAGCCTGACCTGATTTCCCGCCCACCGGCCCGTGTCGGTTGTCTCCTCCTGTCCCTCCGGGACCTGGGATTTCTGCCCGCAACTGGTTTGCGGGCTTTTTCTTGGGCATAAAAAAACCGGCCCATCGGGCCGGTTCCCAGTACTGCTTACTGCGTACTGCGTGCTTCAGTGCTGCAACGATCAGTCCACCGTCGCGCCGGAGGCCTTCACGACCTTGGCCCACTTGGCAGACTCGGACTTCATGAAGGCGGCGAGCTGGGCCGGCTTTTCCGGGTTCGGCTCGGCGCCTTGTTCGGCCATCTGCTTCTTCACTTCCGGCATGGCGAGGATCTTCACCACTTCGGCGTTCAGGCGGTCGACGATCGGCTGCGGCGTGCCGCCCGTGGCGTACAGCGCGAACCACGACGTAGCTTCGTAGCCCGGCACGCCGGCTTCGGCCACCGTCGGCACGTCCGGCAGGGCCGGCGAGCGCTTGCCCGAGGTCACGGCGATGGCGCGCAGCTTGCCCGCCTTCACGTGCGGGTACGACGACGGCATGTTGTCGAACATCAGGCCGATCTGGTTGCCCAGCAGGTCGTTCACGGCCGGGGCGCTGCCCTTGTACGGAATATGCTGGATGTGCAGGCCGGTCATCGAGTTGAACAGCTCACCCGAGAGGTGCATCGACGAACCGCTGCCCGACGAGCCGTACGACAGCTTGTCCGGGTTGGCCTTCACGTAGGCGATCAGCTCCTTCACGTTGTGCACCGGCACCTTCGGGTTCACCACGACGATGTTCGGCACCATGGCCACGCGCGTGATCGGCGCGAAATCCTTCACCGGGTCGTACGGCAGCTTGGAGTACAGCGACTGGTTGATGGCGTGCGTGCCGATGGTGCCCATGAACAGCGTGTAGCCGTCGCCCGGGGCCTTGGCGGCCAGCGAGGCGCCGATGTTGCCGCCCGCGCCCGGACGGTTGTCCACCACCACGGGCTGGCCCAGCACCTTGCCCAGTTGCAGGCTGACGATACGCGCCAGGATGTCGGTGGTGCCACCGGCCGAGAACGGCACGATCATCGTGATCGGCTTGGTCGGATAGGTGCCCTGCGCCTGCGCGCCGCCCACGGCGGCAATGCCGGCGGCCAGTGCCACGCCAGCGGCCAGCAGGCGTCTGCGCGCCTTCGAAGGTTGATTGGTCATGCTCATCTTGTGCTCCAGGAATGAAATGCTCGCCAACGGCTGGGATAGGTGCCGCCGGCGCAAAGCTTTGAATCGCCATTTCCGCCCCGTGCCAGGGCGGGCATCTTTCTTATACGGGTGCCACGCCCAGCGTGGTTCCGCCGCAGACGTACAGCACCTGTCCGGTCACGAAACCATTCTCGGGCGAGAGGAAGAACAGCGAGGCACGCGCCACGTCTTCCGGCGTTCCCATTCGTTTCACGGCGATGCTTGCCAGGATGCGCCGTGTCTGTTCGCTGCCCTCCGGATTGCTCCGGCGGAACAGCTCGGTGGCGATGGGACCCGGTGCCACGGCATTGACGGTGATACCGTCGCCGCCCAGCTCCATCGCCAGCGTTCGGGTCATGCCAACCAGCCCGGCCTTGACCGCGGAATACACCACGCGGTCGGGCTTGCCCAGCGCCGCGCGCGAGGCCATGTTGACGATACGGCCAAAGCCGGCCGCCCGCATCGCGGGCAGGCAGGCCTGGGTGAGCAGCATGGTGGCCTGCAGCGTCAGGCCCACTACGTAGTCTAGGTCGGCCGTGGTGGCCGTGTCGGCGGTACCGGGGCGGGTGGCGCCGGCGTTGTTCACCAGCCGCGTCACGGCGAAGCGCGACGTCACCTGGGCCGCCGCCGCGCGCGTGGCGTCGGCGTTGGTCAGGTCGGCCTGGAAGAACGTCATGTTGGGGTGCGACCACGCGGGTTCCGCGTAATCGACATTGACCACCTGGGTCACGCCATCGGCCAGCAGCATTTCTGCAATGGCGCGGCCAATACCGGAACTGGCGCCGGTGACAAGCGTGGCAACGGGAAGGGACATCTCGGTACTCCGTACCGGCAACTTCAGCCGGGTCCGTCAGAAAAAGATGCGGCCAGCCGGCGAGCCCGTCGGCCCGGCCGCATTGCTCTACCTCGTTGGGGAAGAGACACCACTGAGACTTCCCATCCGGGTAAACGGCAGGAAGCGGACGAAACTTGAGGGGCGCCCGGCGCCCCTCAAGTCCGTCAGGACACGTTCAGCAACGGTCAGACGCGTTCGATCACCATGGCGATGCCCTGGCCCACGCCGATGCACATGGTGCACAGCGCGTAGCGGCCGCCGGTGCGATGCAGCTGGTACATCGCCGTGGTCACCAGGCGGGCGCCGCTCATGCCGAGCGGGTGGCCCAGCGCGATGGCGCCGCCGTTGGGGTTCACGCGCTTGTCATCGTCGGCAATGCCGAGCTGGCGCAGCACGGCCAAGCCCTGTGCAGCAAACGCCTCATTCAGTTCGATCACGTCGATCTGGTCCAGCGACATGCCCAGTTGCTTCATCAGCTTCTGGGTGGCCGGTGCCGGGCCGATGCCCATCACGCGCGGCGCCACGCCGGCGGTTGCCATGCCGACGATGCGGGCACGCGGGGTCAGGCCGTGCTGCTTCAGGCCGGCCTCGCTGGCCAGCAGCAGCGCGCAGGCGCCGTCGTTCACGCCCGAGGCGTTACCGGCGGTAACCGTGCCGTCGGCACGAACCACGCCGCGCAGCTTGGCCAGCGCTTCCATGCTGGTGGCACGCGGGTGTTCGTCGCGCTCCACCACGATGGCGTCGCCCTTCTTCTGCGGGATCGTGACGGCGGTGATTTCCTGGGCCAGCGTGCCGTCGGCCTGGGCGCGGGAAGCCTTCTCCTGGCTGCGCAGCGCCATCAGATCCTGGTCTTCGCGGCTGATCTTGTAGTCCGTGGCCACGTTCTCGGCGGTCTCGGGCATCGAGTCCACGCCGTAGGCGGCACGCATCGCCGGGTTGATGAAGCGCCAGCCGATGGTGGTGTCGAAGATCTGCGCATCGCGCGAGAAAGCCGAGGCAGCCTTGCCCATCACGAACGGGGCGCGGCTCATGCTTTCCACGCCGCCGGCGATCATCAGCGTGGCTTCGCCCGACTTGATGGCGCGCGCGGCCGTGCCGGTGGCGTCCATGCCGGAGCCGCACAGGCGGTTGATGGTGGCGCCGGGCACGGCCTCGGGCAGGCCCGCCAGCAGCGACGACATGCGCGCCACGTTGCGGTTGTCCTCGCCGGCCTGGTTGGCGTTGCCGTAGATCACGTCATCGATGGCGGACCAGTCCAGGTTCGGGTTGCGTGCCATCAGGGCGCGCAGCGGCACGGCGCCGAGGTCGTCCGCGCGCACCGCGGACAGGCTGCCGGCATAACGGCCGATGGGGGTACGGATGGCGTCGCAGATAAAGGCGTCGGTCATGTTCTGTCTCACTCGTCTTTGGTATGGGTCAGGCGGCCACGGGTTGCAGCAGCGGCACGCCGGTCAGGCGCTGGAGTTCGTCGAAGGTGAGGCCGTCGACGAGGTCGCGGGCGACCAGGCCGTCCGGCGTCACGTCGATGGTCGCCAGGTCGGTGTAGATCCGCGTGACGCAGCCGATGCCCGTCAGCGGGTAGGTGCACTCGCGCACGACCTTGCTTTCGCCCTGCTTGGTCAGGTGTTCCATCATCACGAACACCTGCTTGGCGCCGATGGCCAGGTCCATCGCACCGCCCACGGCGGGGATGGCGCCCGGCGCGCCGGTGTGCCAGTTGGCCAGGTCGCCGGTCTGCGAGACCTGGAACGCGCCCAGCACGCAGAAGTCGAGGTGACCGCCACGCATCATCGCGAACGAGTCGGCATGGTGGAAATAGGAGCCGCCGGGCTTGATCGTCACCGGCTGCTTGCCGGCGTTGATCAGGTCGCCGTCTTCCTGGCCGGGCGCGGGCGCGGGGCCCATGCCGAGCAGGCCGTTTTCGCTCTGGAGCAGGATTTCACGGTCGGCCGGCAGGTGGTTGCCCACCAGGGTGGGCAGGCCGATGCCGAGGTTCACCACGGCACCGTCGGGAATGTCTTGGGCCACGCGGGCGGCCATCTGGTCGCGGGTCAGGCGTTGCATTGTGATCTCTCCTTGGCTTCAGGCGGCTTGATCGGCGTTGGCGGCCTGGGCGGCGCCATCGATCTTGACCACGCGCTTGACGAACAGGCCCGGCGTGACGATGTGCTCGGGGTCCAGCTCGCCCAGTTCGGCGATGTGGCTCACCTGCACGATCGCGCATTTGGCGGCCATGGCCATGATAGGCCCGAAGTTGCGGGCGGTCTTGCGGTAGGTGAGGTTGCCCCAGCGGTCCGCCGTGTCGGCCTTGATCAGCGCGAAGTCGGCGTGGATCGGCGACTCGAACACATAGCCCTTGCCGTCGATGATGCGGGTTTCCTTGCCTTCGGCCAGCGGGGTGCCGTAGGCAGTGCGGGTGAAGAACCCGCCGATGCCGGCACCGGCGGCGCGGATGCGCTCGGCCAGGTTGCCCTGCGGCACCAGTTCCAGCTCGATCTCGCCGGCGTGGTAGAGCGAGTCGAACACGTACGAATCCACCTGACGCGGGAACGAGCAAATGATCTTGCGCACGCGCTTGGCCTTGAGCAGCGCGGCCAGGCCGGTGTCGCCGTTGCCGGCGTTGTTGTTGACGATGGTGAGGTCGCGTGCGCCTTGTGCGATCAGCGCGTCGATCAGCTCGGCCGGCATGCCGGCCATGCCGAAGCCGCCAATCAGGATCGTGGCGCCGTCGTGGATGCCGGCCACTGCCGCTTCCACCGAGTCATATAGCTTGTTGATCACTTGCGTTCCAGTACGGAAAAGTCCGGCAGCGAAGGCCGGGACCAGCCGCAAGGGGGCGGCACGCAAAACTGTCTCCGGCGTCATGCAGGACGGGGCGTCCGCGCCGTCTGTCCCATGCTAGGCATGGTGGCGGGCGCAGACCGGGTCCAACAATCTTGGTGTTGTCTTGGCGGCCGTCTGGGCGGCCATGAGTGCATCTGAAACCTGCGAATCCTGCAAAATAAGTTCGCTATTCGAACTCCAATTCGCAGACTGAACAAAGGTTACACCCGGCGCGGAAACAGGGTCAAGGCGGCCCGACCCGTGGCGGGCGATAATCGCACCCCTCGGCGCGGGGGCGCCGCCATCCCTTCAGGGTAGACGCAGGACGGCCTGGCTGCCGCTTACGCCGGGGCGTACCTCCAACCGCACATCAATGCGCTCGCGCAGCTCGGTCACGTGCGAAATGATGCCGACCAGCCGGCCGGCCTGCTGGAGATCGAGCAGCGTGCGGATCGCGAAATCGAGGCTTTCCGGGTCCAGCGTGCCAAAGCCTTCGTCCACGAACAGCGTGTCGAGCTGGATGCCGCCGGCACGCGACTGCACCACATCGGCCAACCCCAGCGCCAGCGACAGCGAAGCGAGGAACCCCTCCCCGCCAGACAGCGTATTGGCGGGCCGCGCGCTGCCGGTGTCGTGGTCGAACACCTCCAGGTCGAGCCCGCCCGCCACGCGCTGGTCGCCCTGCTCGCGCACGCGCTGCAAGGCGTAGCGGCCCCGGCTCATGCGCATCAGCCGCAGGGACGCCGCCTCGAGCACCTCGTCCAGCAGGGTGGCCAGCACAAAGCGCTGGAACGTCATGCGGCGCGGATTGTTGCCGTTGGCCACCTCCGAGAGCCGGCCCAGCACGGCGTAGCGCGCCTCCACATCGCGGCTGTCCTCAGCCAGCGCATCGAGCAGGGCCTGGCATTGCAGCAGCGCGTCGCGCGCGGCGGCGAGTTCGGTGCGCTGGCGGATGGCATCCTCCAGCTGCACGGCCGCGGTGTCGCGTGCGGCCAGCAGCGCGGGCAGGTCCGGCGCGGCGATGGCCTGGGCGATGGCGGCGGTGCGCGCGCGGTGCTCGGCAGCGGTGGCCAGGTCGATATCGAAGCGGCGCACGGCCTCGTCGAGCGCGGCAATGGCGTCCGGCGCGAGCGTGGCGGCTGCGTAGGCCGCGACATCGGCGAACCCGGCCAGCGCCAGCGCATCGGCCAGCTCGGTGTCGCACTGGACCGTGCGCGCGTCGGCCTGGGCCACGTGCTGTTGGGCCGATGCCAGCGCGGCATTGTTGCCGGAGAGCGTCGTCGCCGCCTGCCGTTCCGCGGCCTGCGCCACCTGCAACGCCGCTTCCAGCGCGCCGGCGTGGCGGCGGGCCGCTTCGAGCGATGTGGCGATGACATCGGGGTCACGCGATTCCGGCGGCACCAAAGCGCTCGCGGCCTGCCATTCGCCCTCGCGCTTGGCCTGGTCCTGCGCGGCGGCGCGCGCCTGTGCATCGACGGCGCTGGCGGCGGCCTCGGAGGCTGCAAGCGCCGTCCGGCCCTGCGTGGCTGCCGCTTCCAGTTCCTGCGCACGGCGCGCTGCGGCCTCCGCCTGCGTCACGGCGGCGGTCAGCGCGGCCACGTCGGCCTCCAGCCGGCGGGCACCGTCCTCCGATACATCGTCGATGGCCTCGGCGATATCGGCCAGCCGCTGCTGGGCCTGCGCGACGTCCGCGTCAGCCTTCTGGCGTGCCGCCGTGGCCTCGGCGAGCGCCTCGTCGGCACGCTGGAGCGCGGCGCGGCTCGCGTCGAGGTCGTCATCGGTCACCAGCGCCAGCACCTGCTGCGCCAGCGCCGGATGGTCAGTGCCGCCGCACACCGGGCAGGCCTCGCCACGATGCAGGCCAGCGGCCAGCCGCGCCGCCTGCCCCACGCGCCAGGCGGCTTCGGACTGCGCCAGCGCGGCCCGCGCGGCGTCGCGCGCGGCACCGGCCCGGGTCCATTGCGTCTGGGCGGCCGTCTGCGCCGCGCGCAGCGGCGGCAGGGCAGCTTCCACCTGTCGATATTTGGCGATGCGCGCCAGGCGCTCGCGCGCGTTGTCGCGCTGCAGCCGCGTGGCGTCGAGCGGGGCGGCCGTGGCGCGCGCCTGCGCCAGCGCCTCGTCCAGCGCCTGCTGACGCTTGGTGCCGGCATCCAGCGCCTCCACGGCCCTGGTGTGGGCCGCCTGCGCTTCGGTCAACGCGGCGTTGGCCTGCGCCAGCGCGTGTTGCAGCAGGCCAAGCTGCCGCGCGCGCGGCAGCAGGTCTTCCAGCGCCGTGGCGCTGCGCTGGGCCGCCTCCCGCTCCCCGGCGCGCGCCTGTTCGGCGCGCAGGGCCACGGTGGCGGCGTCCGCCTCGTGCCGGGCACGCGCGGCGGCGGCCTCGGAACGGGCCAGCGCCTCGCGGGAGGTGCCCTGCTCGCGGCGCGCCGCCTCGGCGTTGCGCGCCACTGGCGTCACGTGCGCGGCGCGCTGGGCCGCGCGCAGCCTGTCCCGTTCCGCATCCTTCGCCGGCACGCGGGCGTTGAGCTGCGCGAAGGTCGCCTCGGCCTCGTGCCACGCCTTCAGGTTCGCCTGCTCCATCTCGCCCTTGCGCAGCGACGCCTGCGCCGCCTCGCTCGCGGCGCGGGCCAGCGCTTCACGCTGTTGCAGGTCGAGCAGCGCCTCCTGCTGCGCGGCGATGCGCTCTGCCAGCGCATCCGTCGACGGCAACCCGTGCCCCTCCAGGTGCGTGCGGCGGCGCAGTTCAATCTGCTCCGCCTCGCGCCGGATGCCCGCCGCCTGATCCTTGAGGTGCTCCTCCACGCGCCGATACAGCTCGGTGCGGAACAGCCGCTCCAGAATGGCCTGCCGCGCGCGCGAATCCGCCGTCAGCAGTTCGCGGAAGCGGCCCTGCGGCAGCACGATCACCTGCCGGAACTGCGCGCTGTCGAAGCCGAGCAGGTCGCGCACGGCATCGCCCACGCGGTTCGGCTGGGTCGCCTTGCTCCGCCAGCCGTCGTCCATCATCACGTCCAGCTGCGCCTTGGCGGCCTCCTTGACGAAGCCGCCGGCGGCACGCTGGCTCGGCCGGTCCTGCGTGGGCGAGCGCGTCACCCGGTAGCGCGTGGCGCCCAGGCAGAATTCCAGCGTGACTTCGGTACGCAGCGCCGGGTCGGCGTTGGCGCTGCGCATGTCCTGGGGGTTGCGCTCGCCGCCCGAGGTGTCGCCGTACAGCGCGAAGCAGATTGCATCGAGCAGCGTGGTCTTGCCCGCGCCCGTGGGGCCGTGGATCAGGAAGAACGCCTGATCGCCCAGCTTTGTGAAGTCGATGGTCTCCGTGGCCGCGAACGGGCCGAACGCCTGGAGCGTCAGGTGCAACGGTTTCATGCCGATTCCCTTTCCGCCGCGGCCATGTCGGCCAGCAGGTCGTCCAGCGTCCGGCGCTGATCGCCGTCGAGATCCGCGTCCGCTACCTCGCGGAAGAAGTTGGCGAACAGCGTGCCCGTATCGAGTTCCCGCAACTGCCGCCCCGCCGCGCTGGCCTGCCCACTGCGGGCCAGCACGGTGCGCTCCATCGCCAGCGCGTTGGGGTAGACCTGGCGCAGCCGCGCCATCGGGTCCAGCAGCGCGCCGGTATCGGACAGCACTGCATAGATATAGTCGTCGCGGCACGCGTCATCCATGCCCTGCGCCAGCAGCGTGGCCAGCTCGCCCTGCAGCACGCGCAGGTTGCGCAGCGGCTGGAGGGCGATCGGCTCGATCGTCACCTGCCCGGCGCCGTCGATCTCCACCAGCGAGACCGACTTCATGTGCTCGGCTTCCGACAGCGAGTACTTGAGCAGCGAGCCCGAGTAGTGCACCCGCTCGCCGATGGTCTGGGGCCGGTGCAGGTGGCCCAGCGCGACGAAATCGAAGCCGGCAAACACCTCTGCCGCCACCGCCCCGCTGCCGCCGACGGACAGCGGCCGCTCCGACTCGCTCACCGCCCCGCCCACCACGAAGGCGTGGGCCACCGCCACGGCACGCACGCCGGGCGTGTGGGTGGCGCGGATGGCGGCCAGCTGTGCCTGAAGCGCCGCTTCGTGGCTGGGCAGATCCAGCCCGAGCGCATCGCGCACGGCGGCCGGCTCCGCGTAGGGCAGCGCATAGATGCGCACTTCGCCATGGGCGTCGTGCAGCGTGACGCAGCTGGCCTGCGGGCCGGTGCGCCCCGCCACGTGCAGCCCCTGCGCCGCCATCAGGCGGGCGCCGAAGCCCAGCCGGTGCGCGCTGTCATGGTTGCCGGCGATCATCACCACGGGCACGCCCGCGTCCACGACGATGCGTGCCAGCACGTCGTCCAGCAGCGCCACGGCCTCGGGCGGCGGCACGGCGCGATCGTAGACATCGCCCGCGATCAGCACGGCGTCTGGCCGTACGTCACGGACCAGCGCGACGAACTGGTCGAGCACATGGGCCTGGTCTTCGAGCAGGCTGCGGGCGTGGAACAGCCGACCAAGATGCCAGTCGGCGGTGTGGAGAAAACGCAATCTGAGTCCTTCGGCGCCGTGGCGCGAGAAGCACGGCCGGGCCGCGCGGTCCCGCATCATAACGTTGTGGACCCCCGCCCCGCATCCCCCAGTCTTCCGTTGTGGGTCCGCCCTTGTGGGTCCGCGTCAAGTGGGTCCGCGTCAAGCGGGCTCCGCTTCGCTGTCGGCGATCTGGAACTTGCGCATCTTCTCCCACAGCACCTTGCGGCTGATGCCGAGGCAGGCGGCGGTGTCCTGCCGGCGCCAGCCGTTGGCGTCCAGCGCCGCGATGATGCGGCGGCGCTCCTCGGCGTCGCCGCGCGGGTCGGCGCGCTCGGTGCCGTCAAAGGCACCCGGGCGCAGCGCGCGGAACAGCGGACGGATGCGCGCCTCGTCCCAATGGCCGCACTGCTGCACGGTGATGCCAATCCGCTCGGCCAGGTTGCGCAGTTCCCGCACATTGCCGATGAAGAACGCCGTGCCCACCGCGCCGCGCAGCCAGTCCGGCAGGGGCGGCAGGGCGTCGAAGCCGGCCGGGCCGAGCATATGGCGCAGGAAGGAGACCAGCAGGCCTACCTTGTCCGCCGCGCCCCGGTCCTCCAGGCTGGGGATGCGCAGCTCGATCACGGCCAGCCGGAAATAGAGGTCGGCGCGGAAGCGGCCCTGGCTCACCGCCTCGCGCAGGTCCTTGTTGGTGGCGGCCACGAGCCGGAAGTCCAGCTTCACCGGCATGGTCGAGCCCAGCCGCGTCAGCGCGTTTTCCTCCAGCACGCGCAGCAGCTTGACCTGCTGGAACAGCGGCAGGTCGCCGATTTCATCGAGGAACAGCGTGCCGCCGGTAGCCTGCTCGAAGTAGCCCCGGTGGGCGAACATGGCGCCCGTGAACGCGCCTTTGGCGTGGCCGAAGAACTGGGACTCGAAGAGGCCGTCCGGAATCGCCCCGCAGTTGACGGCAACGAACGGCCCCTTGCCGTAGCTGGTATTGCGCTCGTGGAACAGCCGCGCGATGCGCTCCTTGCCGGCGCCGGTCTCGCCATACAGCATCACGTTGCTGCCGAAGTCCGCGTAGGTATCCACCTGCGACATCAGTTGCAGCATGGCCGGGGAACCGGCGACAAGGTCGGCCACGTCCGGGCCGGTGGCGGCGGCGGCCAGCAGTTGCGGCATCAGCTTGCCGATCTGCGTGCGCAGGTCGGCGCCGGTGAAGTCGTGCGGCAGGATGTGCGCGTACTCGGGCGGAAAGCGGCCGGGGTCGTTCTCCCGGTCCGGCGCGCCGACCCAGATCACCGGCATGCCGTGGGCGGCCTCCCAGTCGAGCGTGAACTTGGCCGCGCCGATGGCCGAGGCGCTGATCACGGCGATGCACGGCTTCACGCGCGGCTCGGCGGGCAGCGCGTCCAGCGCGCCGGCGCGGATCACCTCCACGCCCAGCGGCGTGAGGAAGCGCGCCACGCGGTCGGCAATCTCGTACTTGCCTTCCCAGACATAGACTTCCAGGGTCTCGTAGGCCCAGCGGTCGGCTTTCATGATGGTTCGGTTCTTCAGTAGACCAGTTCGGCGTTGTTGCAATCGACCCCGTTCAGCCACAGGTCGGCATTGCCGAGCCGGATGCCGAGCGTGGACGTCAGCGGGGTGAGCAGGGCGTCCAGCAGGCCTGCGATGGGGGGCAGCAGGATGTCCAGCAGACCGCCGACGTCCAGCGAGATGCCCAGCCCGCCAAGGCCCACCGTCACATCGGGGTTGAGATTGCGGATCATGTCCGTGATGGCACGGGACAGCGGCTTGGTCGATGACGTGGAGGCGCTGCCGCCCGGCGCCAGCACGACGTTGTTGAGCGGGCTCATCGGCGTGACGTCCGGCTTGGGATTGGCGACGAGCCTTGTCGACGGCACGCCAAGCAGCTTCACCACAGCCAGATCCACCGGCGTCGCCGCCGGCGCGCACTGCGGCTTCGTCCCATCGGCCACGCAGGTGGTCAACACGTCCGTGGTGACGTTGACGGTGGCGCGCCGCTGCGCCGGGTTGGCCGCGCACTGGACGTTGGTCAAATCGCCCCGGGCCTGCGCCACGCGCAGCCAGACCGGCAGGTTGACGTCCGCGCTGGCCAGCCCCAGCACCGGGAGGTTGGCCTTCACCGCCAGCCAGAGCCCCAGTTGCGCGGTGGTGGCCGTGGTCTGCCACGTGCCGCCGGGCAACTGCCGCGCCGGCCCCACCGCCACCTGCGGCGGTTGCACGATATAGAGCTTGCCGCCCACCGTGCCGAGCCCGACGTTGACTGCGATCTTGTCGAGGTCGATGGCACTGGTGCCGCGCGCCACATAGGCCGCCGTGGTCAGCAGCGACGCCACGTTCACGGCCACCTCCGCCGCCGACGAGGCCGCCGGCGTGAGCACGCCCAGGTCGAGCATCTTCGCCAGCGAGACCGTGGTGCCGATGCCGCTCACCCCCAGCTGCGTCACCGGACTGCCCAGCGCCGCGTTCAGCAGCGCGCTCTTGCCCGCCGCGCCCAGCACCAGCGCATAGAAGTCCTGGATGGAGAGCGTGGCATTGAGCAGTTGGTCGATGGTGCCCACGCCGGCTTGCAGGCGCAATTGCTCAAGCGTGACGTTGGCGCCGACCAGCCCGCTCCAGTCGAGCACGGACAAAGACACCGTGTTGCCGAGCAGCAGGCCGAGCATGCCGCTGGCCGTGGACACATCGAGCAGGCCGCTGCCGAGCGTGAACGACGCCACGGGCGGGCTGCCGGCCGCGATGGCCTCCGCGCGCAACTGCCGGGACGCCGTGCCGGGGATGACGAACAGCACCGGCACCGTATAGGTGGCCTGCACGCGCACCGCGTTGGGCGAGACCGTGGCGGCCGGATAGGCGGGGTTGAAGTGGCGCACGCTGTCGCCGTTGGCCGGGTTGGCGGGGTCCCACAGGCCCAGGCAGGCGCGCAGGCCATCGGCGGCGCCGCCGGCTACGTCGGCGCAATCCGCGCTCACGCCCGACGCATAGCCGTTCTGCGCCGCCGCCGCCGTCACGCTGCCGAGCACGCTGGCCGTGGTGGCGGGCAGGTCGGCGGCACGCTTGAGCTGCTGCGCGCCCGAGAGCGCGGCCAGGTCGACCAACTTCTGCAACTGGCGCTGGCTGTAGAACACATGGCCGACGTCGATCGACACCAGCGCGGCAATGCCGACCGTGGCGATGAGCAGCGCCGCCATCAGGCTGACGGCGCCGCGCGCGTGGCGATGGGCTCGGAGCGGACGCATGGCTGTGGCCTTACTGCCCGTTGCGCGCGGGGGGCATATTGCTGCCGCCACCGCGCAGCGGGCTGCCGGTGGCCTGGCTGGTGAAGAACTCCGGCAGCTCGTAGCGGAAGCTGCGCATATACCGCTCATAGCCGATGGCGGCCTGCTCGCCGCCCAGCGGGATGGCCGCGCCGGCCAGCGAGCCGTTGCGCTGGATCTCCAGCAGCGTGCGCGTCTGCTGGCCGACCGGGAGTTGCGCGGGAGCCGGCTGGGGCTCGGCGGTCTGGGCCGACACTGGGGCGGTGGACAGCAGCGCCAGCAGCGCCAGGTAACGGAAAGATCGGCGGATGTTCATCGTGCGTCTCCGGAAGCGATGGCGATGGCGTTGGCCGGGGCCAGCAGCGCCAGCGGCTTGGTGGCGGGTGGGCGCTCGTGGGCCAGCGCCGCACGCGCCACGCGCTCGCCCTCCTTGCGGACGGCGGCCCGCGTGGTCTCGGGCATGGCGGCGCGCTGCATCATCGCGTTGGCCTCGGCACGCTTGCCGCTCGCCCACAACCACACCGCCGCGTTGCTGACGATGCGCGGATTGCTGCCGTCCAGCTGCAACGCCTGCATCACCGGAATGCGCGCGTCCTGCAAGGCGCCGCCGCGCATCAGCGCGTAGCCGAGGTCGTTGGCCACCTGCGGGTTCACCGGATCGAGCGTGGCGGCCTGCCGCAGCGAAGCGGCGGCGCGGATGAAATCGCCCTGCCGGCCCAGCACCAGCCCGATGCCGTGATGCGCGGCGGCAGCGCGGTCGGTGCCCAGCAGCGCGCGGTAGGCGGCCAGCGCCGCGTCGTCCTGGCCGGTTTCGCGCAGCGCGGCGGCGCGCATCAGCTGCAGGCCCGGCTGGGTGCCAAAGCGCTGCTGGAAGGCGTCGATATGAGCCAGCGAGGCGAAGTACAGGCCCTCCTGCTGCATCCGGGCAATCAGGCCGAGGTAGACAGCCTGGTCGTTGTACTCGGCGCGGGCCTCCTTGTCGCGCAGCTTGGACAGCGCGATCTGCGCCTCGGCCTGCTGCGCCAGCGCGTCGGCGCTCTGCTGGCCTGGGCTCGCGCAGCCTACCTGCAGCAGCGCCACCATCACAGCCGCCATCATGGCGATCATCGGTTTCGTCATTCAGTGCCCTCCGTTCATGCGCGCCAGCATGCGAATCACGCCCAGGAAGCCCGGGCCGGCGGTCAGGATCAGCAGCACCGGCAGCAGGCTGACCACCATCACCCCGGTCATCTTCACCGTGAGCCGGCCAATCTTGTCCTTCATGCGCGCCTTGCGCGCGGTCTGCAGCCGCTCGCCGAACTGGCGCAGCGGCTCCTGCACCGCGCCGCCGTGGCGGTCTACCTGCGTCAGCAGCGTAATCAGGCCCTTGAGGTCTTCATCGTCGAACAGCTTGCCGATGCGCTGCAGCGTCTGCTCGCGCGAGCGGCCCGAGGCGAACTGCTGGTTCGCGCGCTGCAGCTCGGGGCCGAGCACGTGCAGCATGCTGCCGAACTCGACCACGATGATCTGCAGGCTCTGGTCGATGGACAGCCCCACGCCCTGCAGGAGCCGCAGCATGTCGATCAGCACCGGCAGTTCGTCGGCCACCCGCGCCTGCCGCTGTCTGGCGCGGCGGCGCAGGGCCAGCTTGGGCAGCAGGAAGGCCACCGCGAAGGTGGCGAAGCTCCAGCCGATGGCGCCTGCCAGCGACACCGGCAGCCGCCAGACGAAGGCCGCCAGCGCCAGCGCAACCGGCACCGCCACGCGCAGCCCGCCGAACACCGCGCGCGGGCGCACGCCGTAGTAGCCGCACTGCTCCAGCAGCCGTTGCTCCTCGGCGGTGACCACGGCGCGGCCCAGTTTCGAGGTGAGCCAGGTCTCGCTGAGGCGCCCGCCCAGGGTGGTGGAACCGGGGTTGGCGCTGGGATTGGGAGCGGAGGCCGGGGGGGACGCCGATGGGGACGCCGGCGTGGCCGCCGCGCGCACCGCCTGACGGTCCAGCGCGGCGTCGAGCGTGCGCGTGGCGGCACGGCGCTGGCGCCATTGCCGTACCAGCGGCCACGCCAGCAGCCCCGCCGCGCCGGCGGCGGCCAGCAGGCTCATCGAGAGCAGGGAGGTCATGTCGATCGTCACATCCATGCGCGCGCCCTCATATCGACTTGGCCAGCCGGTAGAGCAGCAAGGCGCCGACCACCTCCAGCCCCAGCGCGGTCAGCAGCATCGCCTTGCCCATCGGGTCGCGCCACATCAGCAGGATGTAGCCGGCGTTCATCACGAACAGGCCGCCCGCCACCACCAGCGGCAGCAGGCCCAGCACCCACGCCGACAGGCGCGTCTCCGCCGACAGCGCCATCAGCTCGCGCTGCGCTTCCTCGCGGTCGCGCATGAAGGTGGCGGTGCGCTCCATCACCACATCGGCCCGGCCGCCGTAGCGCACGGACAGGCGCAGCACCGACGACACGATCACGAGTTCGGCAAGATCGTAGGCGCGGCCCACCATCAGCACCGCCTGGTCGAGTTCCTTGCCGGCGCGCTGGAGGTGGATGGCCTGCACCAGGCACTGGCGCAGCGGCGCCTCGGTGTTCGCCACGGAATTCTGGAATGCGGCCGGCACGCTGCTGCCGATGGTCATCAGCCGCACCACGCCATCGAGAAAGCCCGGCAACTGGCGCAGCATCTTCTCCCGGACGCGCCGGATGCGCACCCAGAGCACGAAAGCGGCCAGCGCCACGCCCGTCACCAGCATCGCCGCCGCGCCTAGCGCGCCACCGATCAGCCCGCCGAACAGCACCAGCGTGGCCACCGGGCCGCCCCAGCGCAGCGCCGTGGCGCGCGTGGGCGCGAGGTCGGCGCGGCGCAGCAGGTCGGTCCAGCGGCGGCGCAGGTCGCGCGCGCCCGCTTGCGGGGCCGGGTCGGTGGCGGTGGCGTAGCGCGCCCGCACCTGCTCCGTCTGGGCGGCGAGATGGGCGCGCGCGTGTTCCGCCTGGCCGCGCGCGCGGGCCGTGGCGAGCAGCAGCAGCCCGGTGCCGAGCAGCACCAGGGCGACGGCGGCGATGAGCAGGCCGGCGACCGCCATCTCAGAGATCGAACCGGTCATCGAGCCCGAAGTTCGCGGGCCGCATGCGCGCGAGCTTGGGCGAGTGCGGCAGGATGCCGAGCGACTGCCAGCGGTCGGCCTCGGTGCCGTCGGCGTTCTGCACCGGCTCGTGCCGGTAGAGCTCCTGCGTGGAGATGATGTTGTCGCCCAGGCCGGTCACTTCGGTGATCGACAGGATGCGGCGCTTGCCGCTCGACAGCCGGCCAATCTGCACGATGAAGTCGATGGCGTTGGCGATCTGCCGGCGCAGGCTCACCTCGCTGCCCTGGAAGCCGGCAAAGCCGGCCAGCATCTCCAGCCGGTACAGGCATTCGCGCGGGCTGCTGGCGTGGATCGTGCCCATCGAGCCATCGTGCCCGGTGCTCATGGCCTGGAGCATCTCCAGCACCTCGCCGCCGCGCACTTCGCCCACGATGATGCGGTCTGGCCGCATGCGCAGGCTGTTGCGCAGCAGGTCGCGGATGGTCACCGTGCCGGTGCCCTCGAACCCCCCCGGCCGGCTCTCCAGCCGCACCACGTGCGGGTGGTTGAGCGCCAGTTCGGCGGTGTCCTCGATGGTGATCACACGTTCGGTGGCCGGCACGAAGGTGGCCAGCGCGTTGAGCAGCGAGGTCTTGCCGGAACTGGTGCCGCCGCTGACCAGGATGTTGCAGCGGGCGCGCACGGCGGCCTCCAGCAGCTCGCAGATCTCCGGGCTCATGGTGCCCAGCGCCTGCAGGTCGGCCGGCGTCAGCGGGTCCTTGCGGAACTTGCGGATGGACACCACCGGGCCTTCCAGCGCCAGCGGCGGGATGATGACGTTGATGCGCCCGCCGTCCGGCAGGCGCGCATCGACCATCGGGTTGGACTCGTCCAGCCGCCGGCCAATCGGCGCCAGGATGCGGCGCACGATGCGCAGCAGGTGCCCGCCATCGGCAAACCGCACCGGAATCCGCTCCAGCACGCCGTGGCGGGACACGTAGACGTCCATGTGCCCGTTCACGAGGATATCTTCCACGGCCGGGTCGTTGAGCAGGTCCTCGATGGGGCCGAAGCCGGCCAGCTCCTTGGTCAGCGCCTCGGCAATCTGGCGCAGCTCGGCCTCGTTGATCGGGATGCGGCGCAGCCGGGTGAAGCTCTCCAGCTCCAGGTCCACGAAACGATGGATCGCCGTGCGCGACCATCGACCGAACTCGGCGCCGAGTTCCTCGATGCGCGTGAGCAGGTGCTCGTGCGCCGCTTCCTTGATGGTGTGGAACTCCTGCGAGACAGGAAACGGTGCGGCGGCGTTGTCCGAAAATTCGATCGCTTGGGTCATGTCAGTTCCAGCTCGATTCCTGCTTCCCGATCAGGTGCCCGGCGCGGACGGCGCGCAGCGCCTCCGCCAGCCTGTCCTTCATCCGCGCCAGCATGCTGCGTGCCTCGCCCGGCCCGGCGGCGTAGCCCAGCCGCGCCATCAGCGTGCCCAGCGCGCGCACGTAGGGGTCCGCCGCGTCGTCGTCCGCCAGCACCGCGCCCCGGTTGGCCGCACGCAGCAATGCGCCGCGCCGCTCCGGCAGGGTGCTGACCGATGCCACGCCCACCCGCTCGGCCACCTGCGCGGCGTCCACGCCCAGTTGCGGGTCGAAGCGGGACACCAGCAGGTGCAGGTCGTCCCGTTCGATCTCGCGCTTGCGCAGCTCCTGCACCAGTTCCACGGCGGAGACGATGGCGCCCACGCTCTGCTCGGTGACGATCACCACGGCATCGGCCGCCTTGACAATCTGGGCCATGAACTCGGCATTGGAGAAGCCGCCGAGATCCACCACCTGGAGGTCGAAGAAGGCACGCAGGCGGTCCAGCAGGGTCAGGGCCTCCGAGTAGGAGACATCGCGCAACTCGGACAGCGTGCCCGGCAGCGGCAGCACGGACACCCCGTTGGCGTGGCGCGCCAGCGCGGTGCGTACGAACACCTGGTCGAAGCGGCGCAGGTTGCGCACGGCCTCGGCGAAATGAATTTCGGGCGCGATATTGAGGTACAGCGCGCCATCGCGCGCCGGCAGGCCGAGGTCGAGCAGCAGCACCTCGCTGGCACCGCGCTGGCGCACCGCCGCCGCGAGGTTCACGGCGGCGCTGGTCACGCCGACGCCCTGGCGCGCGCCCAGCATCGCCACCACCTTGCCGTGCCGCGCCGGCTCCACGGCGCGCACGTCGGCGCGCAGCGCGGCGCGCGGCACCATCAGCCGCTGCACCGCGGCCTTGGCCTGCGTGGTGGCGCCGTGCAGGTCAATGAAGTCCCGCACGCCGGCGCGCAGCGCGGCCAGCATGGTGTCCGGCTCGGTGGCATGGCCCACGGCCACCAGCGGCACCTGCGGAAACAGGCGCGTCACCTGTTCGGCCAGCCGCGCCGAGGCCACCGCGTGCGGCGCCGTGAAATCGAGAAACACCAGCCCGGGCCGGAGCGCGCTGATCTGGTCGGCAACCGCCTCCTGCGAACTGGCCTCCACCACCAGCGTGCCGAGCCCCGCCAGCGCGCCGGCCAGCCAGAGGCGCACGTCATCGCGCGCAGTGTTGAGCAGGAAGACCTCCGTCTGGGCGTCCATGTCTTACCTCGAGAAGCCGGGCAGCGTGGGGTCGGCGAACTCGCCGAGCATGAAGCGGCCCCAGACGTTGGGGTCGCTGCGGGTGCGGCCGTCGTTGCCCACACCGGCCACCACCGGCGCATCCTTGGCCAGCGGCTTCACCAGGTGCGGCGTGACGACAATCATCAGCTCGCGGTCTTCCTGGTGGAAATTCAGGTTCTTGAAGAAGCTGCCCAGGATCGGCAGGTCGCCCAGGAAGGGGATCTTGCTGACGTTGCTGACCGTGTTGCGGCTGACCAGCCCGCCGATGACGAAGCTCTCGCCATCGCCCAGCTCCACGGTGGTGTCCGCGCGGCGGGTGACGATGGCCGGCACCGACGCGCCGTTGATCTGGATGCCGCGCGAGGGGTCGAGGTCACTGGCCTCGGGCGCCACCTTCAGTGCGATGCGCTGGCCGGACAGCACCGTCGGCGACACCGTCAGCCCGATGCCGAACGGCTTGAACTGGATGGTGGTGGTGCCCAGCGCCTGCGGCACCGGGATCGGGATCTCGCCGCCGGCCAGGAAGCTGGCGCTCTGCCCGGACAGCGCCACCAGGCTCGGCTCCGCCAGCACGCGCACCATGCCGTTGGCCTCCAGCAGGCTCAGGTTGGCGAAGATGCCCTTCGAGGCCGACGCGGCGATCAGGTTGAACGCGCTGCTGATCGGCGATGTCATCTCGCCGGCCGTGCCCACGCCGGACGTGAAGTCCACCTTGGTCAGCGACGACGGGCTGAACTGCGCGAACGTGAAGCCGCCCTTGTTGCGGATGAAGTTGAGCCCCACCTCCTTGAGCACGGTCTTGCTGATCTCCACCACCTTCACATCGACCTGCACCGTGCCCGAGACCGGCAGCGTGGAGCGGTCGACGATCACACCGCCCGGCCTGCCGTCCGGCCCACCCGCTGCCCCACCCGCTGCCCCACCCACTGCGGCGCGGGCGGCCTGCTGGGCCCGGTAGGCGGCGGCGGCGTCCGGGGACTGGCCGCTGATGGTGGCGCCGGCCGCCGAGACATCGACCTGCGCGCCATCGGCGTCGGCCGCCACGGCATCCACGCGCACCGTGTAGCTGAGCGGCGCGGCGTTGCGGGTCCAGAGCTTGAGGTCGGTGGCGCCGGGCTTCTTCGCCACCACCAACACGCTGGGCGGGCCGTCGCGATGCTTGAGCAGCAGCGCGTCCGCCACGGCAGGGTTGCCCACGGCCACGCGCTCCAGCGGCTGGCCGGGGCGGATTTCCTGCTGGGCGCCGGCCAGCAACCGCAGTGTGCGGGGGGCTGGCGACGACTCCTGCGCCGGGGCACGGGCGGGCAGCAGCGCCGCACCGGCGGCCAGCGCGAGCGCCATCGCCGCGATCATCCTTCTATATAGATACGCCTCGGGGCCTGAATGGGCGCGGTAACGCGTGGGGGTGAACATGCCGTGGGGTCCGTTATTCGATGTCTCGCTTGCCGGCGCGGATCATCTCCACGCCGCTTCGGGTGTCGCTCGATCCCTGCCGCGCCACGGCTGCGGCGGGTACCGGGGGGGCAACAGGGGCCGCGGCCAGCGCCGTGTGCCGCACCGGCGCCGTGCCGACCAGCCCCGCCAGTGCCACGCCGCCCAGCGCCTTGTCCGCCGGGGCGCGCGCGGCCTCGGGCGGCACGCCGGCGCGCGCCTGCAACACGCCCGGCGGATCGGCAAACATGCCTTCGCTCGGCATGGTCTCGTCCTTGGGGTTGCGCAGTGCCAGCGTCAGGCGTCCGGCCTGCTGCGCCATGACCAGCTTGTTGACCTGCTCCAGCGGCACCGACAGCACCGCCGTCTTCGCGCCCTCGCGGCGCGACATCATCTGCTCGGCGCCCTCGGCGCGCCTCGCGTCGTTGACCGCGCCGGCGCCGTAGGCCAGCACGCGCAGCCGCGAGAGCAGCATGCGCGCCTGGCTGTCGGCAATTTCCTGGCTGTCGCGGCGCAGGACGACGAACACATCCACATAGTCGCCCGGCTGCACCTGATGGCCGACGCCAATCACCTCGTCCACCGCCACCGCCATGGCGCGCTGGCCCTCGGGCACCTGACGCGCCAGCCCGGCCAGCAGCTGGCCTTCGAGTACCGGCACGTTGGCGCCGAGCGCCACCACGGGCACCTGCCCGGTCACGCGCGCGACGTCCTGATAGGCGCCGGTCGGGTCGATTGGCAGTTGCATGACCTTGAGCGCATCGGCGGGCAGCGGCTTGCCGGCTTCCACCGCGCGCGTAGTGACCACCACGGCATGCATCGGCGCGGCGCCCTGCACCGGCTGCGGCACTGCGGCCTGGCGCGCCACCCGCCAGGCCAGCAGCGCCAGCAGCGCGGCCAGCACCAGCAGCGCGACCGCCGCGATCCGTATCTGCCTGCTGTTCATGTGGGGGCTCCGGGTGTCATCGACATGGCTGGATTCTCGGCATTCGTCTCGGAAAAATCGGTCTCAGATATCGGGGGAGATCTGCACCACGGCCGAGCCGGTCAGCGTGGCGGGCACCGGCACCAGCGGCACGCTGGGCAGGAGCGACGTGGTGGGCAGGTTCAGCGTGACGCGCACGCAGGTGGTGCCGGCCGGGGCGGAGCAGGCGATGGCCTGCGCGACATCGGCGGCGGGTACCAGCGTGGCGATGGAGTCGGGCAGCGTGGCGCGCGCGGCCTGCGCCGCGGCGGACACCCGCAGGTCGATGGTGGTGGCGAGCGTGCCCCCGTTCGACGTCAACGGATAACGCAGCGCGGCCCGCGCGCCTTCCTCGGCGGCGAGCGTAAGCACCTGCTGCAGCGCGAGCACCATGCCGTAGTACACGATGCCCAGCACCAGCGTCAGCAGGAGCGGAAACACAATCGCGAACTCGAGCGCCGCCACTCCCGTGTGGCTACGCCGGGTCGCCTTCCCCCGTAATGACATGCTTCACCCGGTCTCTTCTGTTAGCGCCAAACCGGAGGCGCGGCCTCCCCCGTTGCCGGGGGAGGATCGCCGACAGCCTTTTCGCGACTTGGTACCACTCTTACCGTTTCTTGCCCGGCCGTCCGTGTGCTGCCTGCGGCCAGTGCATTGCCATCACGATCTACGCCAATATGGTGACCGCGCCGTACCCGGACAGCCAAGCTGCGCCCGCCGTGGCCAGCGTTGCCGCCAGCACGGAGTGGGAGTCTTTCCGGTGTGCCAGGTCAGTCCGGATGGTTACCGCGCGGAACCGCGCGGGCAATCGCATCCATGGGCGTGGCCAGGAAGGGTCGTCAGCTGCCGCTCTTGACGCCGAACAGCGTGGTGACCTTGGTCGAGAGCTGGGTGAAGCCCTGGCTGAGGCCGTCGCCAAGGGCCGTGGCCCCGGTGACGATGCCGAGGGCGATCAGGCCTACGATGAGGCCGTATTCAATGGCCGTGGCGCCGCGTTGGTAGCGGCTGAAACGCGCCTGCGAGTTCTTTTTCATGATGCACTCCCGAAACGACAAGAAAAGTTCCGATCCCGTATGGGTGTTGCACGTGAACGCCAGTCCCACTGCCCCGTTGCCGGTTGTGATCGCCGCTTCGTTGAGCCGCGATTCTGTTGTATTTGGTGCTGGTGCAACATTTATAAGACATGCTATGTCTCCATCCATACCCCCCAGAGGAACTAAGGGAAAGCCCATGCAGCTCAGCTTAAGGTAGGACAGACGTTTGAAACAACGCGGCCCCGGGCAAAGGACGGTCCGAATTGTTCGAGCGGCCGCAATAAAAATGGGAGTGCCGTGCGGCGTCTTGCACGTTTTGATACAGGTCGCTGCACGGCACGAAATAAAAGGATGCGCTGCGCGGGGTAAGGACGACAGCGCACCGTAAAGTAGCCGGGCGATGGCTAGGGAAAGTCCCGAGCCGTCTTCTGGCTCGGGGGGGTTCAGTGTTGCGTCAGGCCACCAAGCAGGCCGGTGACGCCATTGAGCGGGGAGCCGGCATTGCCGCTGCTGGTGGCGCCGCTGGTCGCATTGGTGGCATTGGTGGCATTGGTGAGGGCGCCCGTCACGGTGCCGACCAGCCCGGTGACCGGGGCCAGCGCACCAACACCTGCGCCAACACCAGCGCTGCCGCCCGCCGCACCGGCCAGCGGCAGGCTGTTGAGCAGGCCGCCCAGCGGATTGCCGCCTGCACCCGCCGCACCGCCCGCCGTGCCGTTCCGGTTGTTCAGCAGCACGCCGGCGGCCGCCACGGTCTTGCCGGTCTCCGTCACCACGCCGCCAAGCGGCGAGACGATCGGCTTGTCGGCGTTGCTCAGCATGCTGCCGCCGGTGGCCACGGTGTTGCCCAGCTTGGTCAGCAGGTTATCGACCGGAACGCCCAGGCCACTGGCCCCGCCCACGGTCTGCGTGGTGTCGGTCAGCTTGGTCGTCAGCGGCACGATGGCCTTGCTCGCGCTGCCGGTCAGCTGTGCCACGGGGCCGGTGGACAGGCTATCGCCAAGCTTGCCGCCCACTTGCATGACCGTGCCGCCCACGGTCTGCACCACGCCGCCCACCGGCTGCGTGACGGGCGCCAGCGGCGAGAGCTGTTCGGTGCCGAGCGACTGGACCAGATCGCCCGCGCTGACCACCGTCTTGCCGGCCCGCGTGACCACGTTGCCGGTGTTGCCGACGGTGACGCCGAGCGGGTTGTCCACGCTGCCGATCTTGCCGAGCCCTTCACGCACGCCCACGCCGAGCGTGGCCACGGTGTCGCCGGCCTTCATCACCACATCGCCGGTGGCGTTCTGCGCAGCGTCCGGCACCACCGGCAGGTTCGCGTCCTTGACCTGCTGGCCGATCTGGCTCACCGCGTTGCCGGTAGCCACCACGGTATTGCCGGCCCCTTCGGTCACCTTGCCGATGGGCGTGGTGTCCACCGAGGCCGCGGGAGTCGGCGTGGCTGGCGGCGGCGTGACGGTGTTGCCGTTCGGCGTGGCGCCGCTGCCGGAGCCTCCCGACGAGCAGCCGGCCAGCAGCGCCAGCACGGCGCCACAGGCGATGGTGATGACCGATACCGACCGTTCGCGTTGCATCGTTGACCTCATGATCTGTCTCCTATGGTGTCCAGGTGTGCTGGTGTGCGTTGTGCTGGTGTGCTCGAAATCCCGTGGGGGCTTGCCGATGAGCGCAAGCGGTGTGCCAGCATCAAGCGCACGTTCGATACGGGCGCGTCGCAAGCTCCCCCCGCTGCCCGGAGACCGTTGTCCGGCGCGGCACTCCGGTCATCGCGCTGCGCCCGGACGTGCGTTGCCGAACGCGGCCCGAACACCGTGTGGCGTGTTACGTGCTACGTAACGTGTTCCCGCCCACGCCACACGCCGCCGCGCCACGCCGGCCCCGCCCGCTTCATGCGCGCGTTTGAGCCCGCGCCCCGCAAACGCTTGCCTGACGCGCCTCTCCGCGACGCCTCCCTCCTTTCGCATGGCATGCCCGCCGGCCGTTGCCTGCCATGGCACACCGTTTGCGCAATGGCATGCACCGCCACGCATACGTGGCGAGTCGGGAAAAACTAAAAAAGGAAAAGGTCATGCGCAATCAAACGTTCGCGAAGCACATCGCCCTGTCGGCATTGCTCGGTTCGCTCATCGTGCTGGGCGGCTGCGCCAGCGGCAGCGGGTCTACGTCGATGGGCACCAGTGGCACCAGTGGTTCGAATGGCTCGGGCAGCAACGCCGGCATCGGCGGCATCGGCGGCACGGGCGGTACGGGCGGCACCGGCACGGATACGAGCAACAACGGCGGTGGTGGTGGTGGCGGCGGAGGTGGAGGTGGAGGTGGAGACAACGGCGGCGGCGGCACGGTGGCGCTCACACCCACCAGCACCATCGTCAGCAACGCCGGCGGCGTGGTGAAGGGCGTGGGCGATACCGTGACCGACGTCGGCACGGCCATCAAGGATGCAAACCTGCCAGTGGTGTCGCCGGCCACGCAGACCGGCCTGGCCGGCGTGGTGACCGCGCTCGGCAGCGCCGTGAACACGCTGGGCACCGGCGTGCAGGACGGGCTCGGCAATATGCCGAACGCCACCAACCCGCTGGGCACCACGGTGGCCAGCACCGGCGGCGTGGTCGCGCAGGTCGGCAACGCGGTGACGAGTGCCGGCAGCGCGGTCAGCGGCCTCGGCAGCGGCCCGCTGGCGCCGCTCGGCACAATCACCAACCCGCTCGGCGGCGTGGTCTCGCAGGTAGGCGGCGCCGTGACCGATGCCGGCGGCAAGCTCGGCACCGCGCTCTCCACGGGCCCGGTCGAGCAGCTGACCAGCGGCGTGAGCAAGGCCATCGTGCCGCTCACCTCCACGCTGACCAGCAGCACACAGACGCTGGGCGCGGCCACCGGCCTCGGCCAGCCGGTCAGCAACCAGCTGACCACGGTAGGCGGCGCGCTGGCGACGGCCGGCACGTCGCTGCAATCGACGCAGACACCAGGGGTGTCCGGCGTGGGCGGCATCGTCACGGGCACGGGCAACACGGTGGCATCCCTCGGCGGTGCGGTGAACGGCCCGGCCACGGGCGGCGCCGGCTCGCTGGCGCCGGTGACGGGGCTGGTCAGCGGCCTGACCGGGGGCCTGACCGGCGGTGGCAGCAGCGCCGCCGGTCCGCTGGCGCCGGTGACGGGGCTGGTCAGCGGCATCACGTCTGGCCTGACGGGCGGTAACGCTGGCGGCGGCACCGGGACGTCCAGCCCGCTCGCGCCGGTGACTAGCCTGGTTGCCGGGCTGACTGGCGGTAACGCGCCGGCCAGCACCACGCCTGCCCCGACCACGCCCAGCGGCGGCACGGGCGGCAGCAAGCCCGCGAACCCGCTGGCGCCAATCACCGCCCCGGTCACCGGGCTGGTCGGCGGACTGGTTGGCGGCCTGACCGGCGCACTCGGCACGGCAGGCGGCACGCGGCGCTGACGACCTCCCGTCGACATCGCACTTCCAAGACAAGCGTAGCGGCCACCGCAAGGCGGCGGGGATAGCGGCATCCCCGCCCGCCGTGGCACGCCACGCATAGCCGCGAAGCAGTTCTTTCTTGCCAGGGGTATTGCCATGCGACCACGCATCCGTGTTGCCGCGCTGCTGCTCAGCGCCGGCGCCTGCCATTGCAGTCTCACTTTTGCCGAACGGGGCCCGGTGCAGGGCGACCCGACCCAGACCCTGCCGCGCATTGCGCCGAGCAAGCCGGCCGACAGCAACGTCACCGTGCAGGTGGAGCGGCCCGATGCCGCCCTGCAGAACCTGCTGGCCTCGCGCCTGACGCCGCGCCACTTCCGCATCGAGGGCGCGAAGACGCTGCCCTTCGACCAGATCGCGGCCAAATTCGCGCCGCTCGCCAACCGCGAGGTCACCGTCGCCGAGTTGCTCCAGGCCGCGGAGTCCGTCACGCAGCTCTACAAGGACGCTGGCTACCCGCTCTCGTTCGCCTTCGTGCCGGCGCAGTCCTTCGAGAATGGCGACGTGCTGGTCACCGTGGTGGAGGGCTACGTCGCCAACGTCACCGTGCGGGGCAAGCCCGGCCCCGCCGAGGCGCGGCTGCGGAAGATCGCCGAGCAGCTCAAGCGGGACCGGCCGCTGCGCCAGGAGCGCTTCGAGCACTATGTCAACGTGCTGGCGCAGCAGCCGGGCATGCAGGTGGCGGCCACCGTGCAGCCGCCCACCACCACGGACGGCGCCTGCGAGATGGTGCTCGAGGTCAAGCGCAAGCCGTTCACCTTCGGCACCGGCGTGGAATGGATGTCTCCCGGCGTGCGGGCCATCGCCACGGCCACCACCAACAGCCTGACGCCGCTGGGCGAGCAGCTCTCGTTCTCCACGCTGTTCCCGAAGGGCCGCGACAACGAGGAGTACTACGCGGCCAGCTACGCGCAGCCGATCGGCACCGAAGGCATGCTGGCCAAGCTCACCGCCTCCCACTATCGTGGCGTGCCCGAGAACGCGGCGCTGGCCCCGATCGGCTTCGAATCGCGCTATGTCAACGATTCCAAGCGGCTGGGCGGTACGCTGAGCTACCCGCTCATCCTCAATAACCGCCACGCGCTGACGCTGACCGGCGGGATGTACGCCAACAGCCAGTTCGAGCGCTATACCCAGGCCGTGCAGCCGGGGGCGGGCCGCCAGGTGGAGCTGTCCACCAGCGTGCGCGTGGCGAGCCTGGAGATGGGCTACGTCCAACGTGCCGAAGGCGTCACACGCAGCGCCACGCTGGGCCTCTACAAGGGCTTCGACGCGCTGGGCGCGAATCGGGAAAACAATCAGAACGATCTGAATTTCCTGCGCACGCGGCTGCTGGCCTCGCAGGCCAACGACCTGCCGTTTGGCTTCGGCATGGCGCTCTCGGCGGCGGGGCAGTTCAGCGACCAGCGGCTGGCGTCGAGCGAGCAGATCAGCTTCGGCGGCCGCTTCTTCGGCCTCGGTTATCCGGCGGGCGAGGTGGCCGGGGACAAGGGCTGGGGCGCCTCGGCGGAGCTGAACCGGCTGTTCACGGTGGATTTCACCTATCTGAAGACGCTCCAGCCGTTCCTGGTGGCGGACATGGCGCGCGTGTATTCGAACAGTGTGTCGCTCTCGCACCGGACGCTGCAATCGCTGGCCATCGGCCTACGTTTTTCGGACCGGCGCTACTACACGATGGATATCTCGGTGGCCCAGCCGGTGGGCGACAAACCCACCAATGCGAGCCATCGCTCGCCGCGCTTCAACCTGCTGTGGTCGTACCAGTTCGATTGATGCCCCGCGCCAGCCGCTGAGGCGGTTTGGTGCAGTTCGATCCTTGACCCCTGCGTCGTGCGCAAATGAGAATGGCTCGCATTTGCGCACATCAGCACGTACCAGGGGGTTGTCATGCAGGTCTCACGCGTCGTGGCCGGATCGGCCACATTGTCCCAATCCGACGAAGCAGCCGAAGGCCGTGGCGGGGCGTCACTGCCCCGGCTGACGCAGGCCGTGGGCGCGGCCCTGGCCGCCGTGCCCGTGGCGGCGCTGGCGCAGGTGGAACTGCCACCCGCCACCGTGAGCGAGGAGCGCCACGGCGGCTTCCGCGCCGCGTCCACCGGATCGCCCAAGGACCCCGAGGCGCTGCGCGACACCGCGCGCTCGGTCAGCGTGATTCCGCAGGAGGTCATCCGCACGACCGCCGCCACGAGCCTGACGGAGGTGCTGCGCACCGTGCCCGGCATCACGTTTGGCGCGGGCGAAGGCGGCAATCCCATCGGCGACCGGCCCTTCATCCGTGGCTATGACGCGCAGGCCAGCACCTTCCTCGACGGCTTCCGGGACATCGGCGCGCAGTCGCGCGAGATGTTCAACGTGGAGTCGGTGCAGGTCAACAAGGGGCCGGCCGGCGCCTATGACGGGCGGGGCGGCGCCGGCGGCACGATCAATATCCAGAGCAAGGCGCCCCGGCTGGAGCACTTCGCCGAAGGCACCCTTGGCGTGGGCAATGCCGAGTACGTGCGCGCGACGGTGGACGGCAACTGGCGCGTGGGCGAGCACGCCGCCGTGCGGCTCAACGCGATGTCCCACAGCAGCGACATCCCCGGGCGCGACGCCGCGCGCATGAGCCGGTGGGGCGTGGCGCCATCCGTCGCTCTCGGCCTGGGCACCGCCACACGCGTCACCGCCTCCTGGTACCACTTGCAGAGCGACGACCAGCCCGACGTCGGCATCCCGTACAACAACGCGTCGCACACCGCACGCAAGGACGGGCTGCCCCGGGTCCGCCCGACCGGCGATGGCCGGCCGCTCGACGTGCCGCGTGACACCTACTACGGCCTGCTGAACCGCGACTTCCAGAAGCAGCAGAACGACACCGGTACGCTGCGCATCGAGCACGACTTCAGCCCGGCCCTGAAGCTGCGCAACCAGACGCGGCTCTCGCGCACCGAGCAGGACTTCATCTGGACCCAGCCGGACTCCAACCTCGGCAACACCTACTACAACCTGCTCTGGCGGCGCGCCAACACGCGCGTGGGCACGGTCGACACGGTGGCCAACCAGACAGACCTCTCCGGCAGCTTCCGTACCGGCGCCATCGGCCACAAGTACGTGGCGGGCGTGGAATTCTCCGAGGAAAAGGCCAACTGGGACACCTACAAGGTCGATACCGGCGACCGCCGCTGCGCGAAGGGCGCCGGCGCGGCCAGCGGCTACAACTGCACGACCGTGTTCGATCCGGATCCGGCCGATCCGTGGGCAGGCACGATCCAGCGCAATCACCGGCCTACCGATGTGCGCACGCGGACGCTATCGGCCTACCTGTTCGACTCGGCCGAGATCACGCCGCAGTGGCTGGTCAACGCCGGCTTGCGGCTGGATCGCTATGACACCACGCTGACGCAGGCGCCGAATGCCAGCGGCGTGCGCAACCAGTTCTCCCGGCAGGACACGCTGCTCAACTACCAGCTGGGCGCGGTCTACAAGCCGGTGACGTGGGGCAGCGTCTATGCGAGCGTCGGCACGTCGTCCACGCCAGCGGGCTCGTTCCTCGGCCAGGGGGCCGAAATCAACGCGCTGGCGCCCGATGCCGCCGGCAATCGCGGCGACCAGCTCGCGCCCGAGAAGAGCCGCGCGGTGGAGCTGGGCACCAAGTGGGATGTACTGGGCGAGAAGCTGGCGCTGACCGCCGCCGTGTTCCGCATCGATACAGACAATACGCGGATCATCGAGCAGGACGGCAGTGCGCGCATGGCCGGCGAGCGGCGCGTGGATGGCGTGGAACTCGGCTTCGCCGGCAACGTCACGGCCAGGTGGGCCGTGTTCGGCGGCTACACCCACCAGAAGGCCCGGCTGCGCAGGAACGGTGGCAAGGGCGCGGCAAACGGCGCCACCGACGGCAACGTGTTCCCGAACACGCCGGCCGACAGCTTCAGCCTCTGGACCACCTACGAGGTGCTGCCGGGCCTGATCTTCGGCGGCGGCGCCAACTACATGTCCAAGGTCTGGGGCAACGAGGCCAATACCAAGTGGGTGCCGGCCTACTGGCGCTTTGACGCGATGGCCGCGTACCGGCTCAGCAAGTTCGCCAGCGTGCAGCTCAACCTGCAGAACCTGACCGACAAGGCCTACTACGCGCAGGCGCACCGCAACCACTACGCCACCATGGCGCCGGGACGCGCCGCCACGCTGACGCTCACGCTGCGCTACTGACGGCCGGAGGCGGGCATGGATACGCTGCCATTCCGCGTGGCCTCCGCGCTGGAGCTGGGCCAGCTTGCGCCCGATGCCTTGCGCCAGATGCTGGCCGGCCCGCCCGGGCCGGCGCTGCGCTGGCTCGGCGCGGCCGCCATGGGTGGCCAGCTCGATGCGCAGATGACGCTCGGCCAGTGGTTCCTGGCCGGGCGGGGCGTGCCGCCGGACGCGGCCCGCGCGCATTACTGGTTCAAGCGGGCGGCGCTGTGCGGACACGCGGGCGCCGCCAACCTCGTCGGCCGCTGCTATGAGAACGGCTGGGGCACGGCGGCCGATGCGCGCGCCGCCACGCACTGGTTCCACACCGCCGCCCTGCGCGGCTCCGATTGGGGGATGTACAACTTCGCCACCTCACTGGCACTCGGGCGCGGCATTGCCGCCAGCCGCGCCGCCGCCTTCACGTGGTTCGAACGCGCGGCGGCGCGCGGCCATGCCAAGTCGCTCAACATCGTCGGGGGCTTCTATGAGGATGGCTGGCACGTGGCGCGCAACCTCGCCTGCGCGGCGGACCACTACCGTCGCGCCGCAACCGGCGGGGACTTCCGCGGCTGCTTCAACCACGCGCGCATGCTGGCGCTGGGCGGGCATGAGACACCCGCACGCGCGTGGGTCCGGCGCGCTGCCGTGACCGCCAATGCGCCGTTCGTCGAAAAGATGCTGCACTGGCTGCGCGCGGCGCCGCAACCGGCGCTACGCGCGCTGGCGGATGCGGTGCAAGGTGCCCAGGGCGCCCAAAACCATCCGGGCGCCCCGGCGGTGCCCCTCAGTTCACCCGGAAGCCCACCTTGATCATGACCTGGAAGTGCGCGATCTTGCCGTCCTGCACATGGCCGCGCGTTTCCACCACTTCGAACCAGTCGATGTTCTTGATGGTTTCACCGGCTTTGGCAATGGCGTTGCGGATGGCACCGTCGGAGCCGTCGGCGGACGAGCCGACGATTTCAACCAGCTTGTAGGTGTGGTCCGTCATGGAGGTCTCCTGTCTTATCTGGCGTCGTGCCTTCCATCATAGGCAGCATGTCCGGCAAGCCCAAGGGCCACGGACGCCGCCGATGTCCCTGCGCGGGTTGCGGAAGGGCCGCATCCACTGTTACGCTGCGGGCCGCTGAACTTCTGCCACCACTCTGTAACCTGATGTTTCCTTCCCTTCGCCGTTGCAAGCGGCTCGCCCTGGCGAGCCTGATGGTTGCCGCCACCGGCCTCGCCGCCGTGGCCCAGGCCCGCACCACCTCCACGCTCGAACGTCTGGCCGATGCGCTCACGCCCGCCGCGCGCCCGAGCGCGTTCGCGGCCGGCAGCACCTATACGCTCTGCTTCGTGCCGGACGGCCCGAGCTGCCAGGACATGCTGATCGACGCCATCCACAACACGCGCCGCAAGCTGCTGATCCAGGCCTACTCGTTCACCAACGCGCAGATCGCCAAGGCCGTGGCCGATGCGCACCAGCGCGGCGTGGACGTGCGCGTGATCGTGGACAAGAGCCAGGTGTCAGAGCGCTACACCAGCGCCACCTTCCTCAAGAATGCGGGGATTCCCGTGGTGATCGATACCAAGCCGGCCATCGCCCATAACAAGGTCATGGTCTTCGACGACCAGGCGGTCTTCACCGGCTCGTTCAACTTCACCAAGTCGGCCGAACAGCGTAATGCCGAGAACGGCATGCTGATCCGGGGCGACGCCGCCGTGGTGCGCGCCTACACGGAGAACTGGCGCACCCGCTTCGAGCAGTCCTCCGCGTACTGATCACACGCCAGGGGCCGCCGGCCCCTCGGCATCCTCCCGCAGCAAGATCAGCCAAACGCTGACAGACCGGCCGCCCACGCCGGTATCTACTTCAGGTGTGTATCCCCGGATGCCGCGAACGGCTATTGCCCGGGGTCATGCCAGCCATGATCCCCCCGATCAGACCTGTCCGGCGATGTCTCGAGCCTGCCCTCTCGCATCGCCTTGGTCGTAGATCGCCCTCGCGCGCGCCGGCCAACCTGGCAGGAGGATGTATGCATACTAATCAGAACACCGAGTACACCGAGAAACGCGTGCGCCGAGGGGCGCGCGCGCTGTGCGTCATCGGCGTGGCCGTGGCGTCGCTGGGCTTGTCGATGGGCGCCCGCGCCGACATGACCACGTCCAGCGCCGGTCCGTTCACCTATATGTGCGGTGGCGTGGCGGCGGACGAACAGGCGGAAATGAACAGCGCAGCCCGCGGGTATGACATGGGCCTGCTGTTCACGCAGGGCGGCCGGGGCGAGTACCTCTCGGACGTCAACGTGAAGCTGTTGCGGAACGGCAAGCAGGTGGCGGAGTTCACGTCCACCGGCCCGCGCTGCCTGATCAAGGGCCCGCGCGCGTCGTACCAGGTAGTGGCCACGTTCGAGGGCAGGTCCAAGCGGACCACCCTGAGCCCTGGCGAGAAGAACGTGCAGTTGCGCTGGTAAGGCGCTGGTCGGGCCATCGCCCCACCGGCCCTCTATATAGAGATGCAGCCCTGAGCCGCCATCCCCTGCGCGGCCCCATGCCGGCCCCGTCCCCGCGGGGCCGGCATATTTTTTTGCGCGCGTTTTTGTCCACGGTTTTCGCAAATGAACCCGCCTGCATGAATGCAACAGGAATGGCACACTTCTGGGTTCCACGATGGAAATTGCCTCAAACCCTGGAGAGTTCGCATCATGACGACCAAGCCCGATAGCCGCTGGATTCGCATCGACACCGCCGATGGCAGCTTTGACGCCTACCTGAGCCTGCCGCCGGGCGGCAAGCAGCCCGGCAATCCCGGCATCGTGCTGGTACAGGAGATCTTCGGCGTGAACGAGCACATCCGCGCGGTGGCAGACCAGTACGCGGCGGACGGCTACGTGGTGCTGGCCCCGGACGTGTTCTGGCGCAAGGCCCCGCGCGTGGAGCTGGGCTATAGCGGCGCGGATTGGGAGAAGGCGATGGCGCTGCGCACCGGCGTGGACCTGGAGGCCGCGGTGTCCGACATCGGCGCCACGGCCGCCGCGCTGCGCGCCGAGATTGGCGCGGGCGGCAAGGTGGCGGCGGTGGGCTATTGCTTCGGCGGGCTGCTGTCGTACCTGGCGGCGGCGCGCGGCATGGTCGATGCAGCCGTGCCGTACTACGGCGGCGGCATCCAGAACCATCTGCACGAGGCCGCCGCGCTGAACGTGCCGGTGCAGTTCCACTATGGCGCGCTGGACAAGCACATCCTGCCCGAGCATGTGGAACAGGTGCGCCAGGCCGTGGCCGGCAAGCGCGGCACCGAGGTCTTCGTCTACGACCAGGCCGATCACGGCTTCAACTGCTGGGCGCGCGCCTCGTTCCACCAGCGCTCGGCGGCGCTGGCCCATGGCCGCGCGCTGACCTTCCTGGCCAACGCGCTGTCCTGAGTCCCCCGCTAAGCCGCGCTAAGCCTCACTCAGTAGGGCACGGCCACGCCGTTCTGGATCTTCACGCGGTCGCCCGAACGCAGGTTGTACGGGCTGGCCTGCGTGAGGGTCAGGTAGCCGTTGTCGTTGGTGCGCACCCGCACCCGGTAGGCCGCCGGCCCGGTGTTGGTCTGCTTCTCCACCGCATTGCCGGCCACGGCGCCGGCCACCGCGCCGCCAATCGTGGCGATGGTGTTGCCGCGCCCGCCGCCCACCTGGTGGCCAAGCAGCCCGCCCGCCACGCCGCCGATCACCGCACCGACGCCGCTGGTGTCCACAGGCTGGCCACGCACCATCTCGATCGATTCCACCCAGCCATAGCGCACCGCGTACGGGTCGCCGCCATTGCCGGCCTGCGCCGACGGATAGCCGTACTGGTCGTAACCGGGCTGCTGCGGGTAGGACGCCTGGGGATAGCCGGACTGCGGGTAGCCGGACTGCGGGTAGCCCGGCTGCTGGTATGCCGGCTGCTGGGGATAGCCCGACTGGGGATAGCCCGACTGGGGATACGACTGCGCCGGATACCCGCCGCTGATCTGCGTGCCGCTGGTGCCATACCCCGCCTGCTGCGGGTAGCCGCTGCCGTAGCTGCCGCCGTAACCGCCTCCATAGCCAGTGCCGTACCCGTCGGCATAACCATTGCCATACGGCGCGGTGACACAGCCGGCCAGCGCGCCGGCGGCGATGACGGCCAACGCCGTGGAACGAAACGGGAAAGACATGGTGGAGACTCCTGCGGCCAATGCGCGTGTGGATGATGCGCGCGAGTCTAGGGCCGAGGCCGGGCGGCAGGTGTCACCGGAGATTGTGATGGGTAACGGACTGTAACCCGCGCTGTCGTGCCCGCCCCGGGGCGCGCTCAGCGCCGATCGGGGGAGCCGATCAGGAGTCGATCAGGAGTCGATCAGGCGCCGATCAAAGCCGGTCGGCACCGTCGTCGTTGAACGCCGTGATGCGGGCCACGCGGAAGGTGTTGCGCAGGGACTCGAGTTCGGCCCGGTGCAGCATCGCCAGCCGGTTCAGGCAGCGCTCGCCCTTGGCCAGCAGGTGGATCTGCACCACGCGGCGGTCATCGGGGTTCACCTTGCGGCTGACCAGCCCGGCCGCCTCGCAGCGGTTGACCAGTGCCACCACGCCATGCTGCTTGGCCTGCAGCCGCTCGGCCAGCTCGCCCACCGAGGCCCAGTTCCGGTCCGCCGAGCCACGAATGTGGAGCATCAGCAGGTATTGCTGCACCGTCACGCCTTCGGCGCGCGCGGCGTCTTCGGAGAACCGCAGGAAACGCCGCAACTGGTATCGGAAATCGGACAGCGCCTCGAAATCCTGCTTGGTCAGGGCGGCTTGGGGCGCGGCGGGCTTGCGTGGCATTGAAGAATCAGTTTTGCAGAGGGGGAAATCCGGCGCTCATTATAAAAGCGCACCGTGTGCCCGCAGGCATCCTCCGGTGCGCTGGCACGCATTTCCGCGTGCGCGCCGGACCGGGTATGGCAGAATCTGTGCGGAGACCGACACCCTAACACCGCCAACCCGGAAATCCGCCCGATGTTCACGGAAATTGTCCTGTTCCTGCTTGATACCGTCTTCACGCTGTTCGGCATGGCGCTGCTGCTGCGCCTCTGGATGCAACTGACCCGGCTGCCGTCGCGCAATCCCGTCTCGCAGGGCGTGTTCCAGGTCACGGACTGGCTCGTACGGCCGCTGCGCCGCATCATTCCGGGCTTCGGCGGCATCGACTGGGCCACGCTGATCGCCGCCTACCTGACCGCCGTGCTGTTCCTGGTCTGCCGCGCGCTGGTGCTGGATGCCGATCCGCTCGCCTTCCTGCCCGTGATCCTGGCGCTGGGCCTGCTCAACGTGCTCAAGTGGGGCATCAGCATGGTGATGTGGGTGACGCTGCTGATGGCCATCCTGTCGTGGGTCAACCCGCAGTCGCCGATGGCGCCGGCGCTCTGGCACCTGACCGCGCCGTTGCTGCGCCCGATCCAGCGGGTGGTGCCGCGCCTGGGCGGCTTCGACATCTCGCCGCTGATCCTGTTCGTGATCGCCCAGATCCTGCTGATGGTCATTGCCAGCGTGAGCCGTGGCGTGATCTGAGCCGCAAGGCTAGCATAAATCGACCCCCTAGGGTTAACCCTTATTGTCCAGATCGCTGGACAGTCTGTCGAGGATTTACCCTTTTTCCTGTGCGTGCCGAAGCCTACATTACAGCCACCGCGGACCCACCGCGATCTCTGCCAATAAGTAGGAACAGCACAACCATGAAGAAGACCCTTGCCCTCTCCCTCCTCGCCCTCGGCCTGGCCGCTGGCGCCACCGCTGCCCAGGCTTCGCAGTCGATCACCGACCTGGCCCGCCTCGACGGCGCCATCGGCCACGTCGGCCGTGCCGACCCGTTCACCGACGGCGCCCGTGGCGCGACCGAAAAGCGCGATGTCTACACCGAAGGCTCGCGCAGCGTGACGGAAAAGCGTGACGTGTACTCGGAAGGCGCCCGCACCGTGACCGAGCAACGCGACCAGTTCAGCGAAGGCGCCTGAGCCGCGTAGTGGTACCCAGGGCGGCGCAACGCCGCCCGGCAGCACCCCCGGGGCGCTCCCCTCGCCCCGCTAGACTTCCCCCTGCTCCATCCGCTCCATCCGCTCGAAGGCCTCGATTTGTGCCGCGGGCGCCATCCGCGCCGCCGGCTCGGCCAGATCGCCGAGGTCCGCGCCCATCATCGATTCGATGGCTTCCATGAACGCGCGCACCTTGCGCGGTTGCAGGCGCCGGTCTGGCAGCAGCGCGAAGACCCGCAGCGGCGGCAGCGGATAGTCGGGCATCACCCGCACCAGCCGGCCCTGCGCAATCTCCGTCTCGGCGGCCGTCATCGGCACCCGGGCGATGCCCAGCCCGGCCAGCGCCGCCTGCATGCGCAGCTCGGCGTTATAGGTCTGCATGCGCGGCCGGATCGGCACCGAGATGCGCTCGCCATCGCGCGCGAACTCCCAGACCGAGACGCCGGGCGTGGCCAGCGTCGGCATGTTCGAGAGATCTTCCGGGTGCATCTGCGCTGGCAGGCTGGCCGCCAGCGAGGGCGCGGCCACCAGGCCGCGTTCCACGTGCCAGATGCGCCGGGCGATGGTGCCGGAGTCGGGCAGCTCGGTTTCCACCGTAACGAAGGCGATGTCGAAGCCCTCGCGGATCGGATCGACCAGACCCTGGGAAATCTCCACGGTGATATCCAGGGCGGGATGTGCCGCAAGTGTCCGGCAGATCACACCACCCAGTTGCTGGGCCCCGAACTCGTACGGCGTGGCGATGCGCAGCATGCCCTGCACACGCTCCTCGCGCGCCAGGGTTTCCTGACGGATCTCGCGCAGCCGCGCGAACAGCGGGGCGACGTCGCGATAGACCGCGCCCCCGGCATCGGTGAGGCGCATGCGGCGCGTGGTGCGCTCGAGGAGTTTGGCGCCGATGGCCGTTTCCAGCCGCGCCACGGCGGCCGACACCCGGGATTTGGGGCAGTCCAGCGCTGCGGCCGCCGCCGTGAAGGTGCCCTGCTCGACGACGCAGCAGAACGCCTCCCAATCATTCCACTGAATTGTTTCGTTCACTGACCCGATACCTGCGACATTTTGCGATCGCACATTATGAGGGAGAGCGGGGCGTCCGTCAGCGTGGCGGTCGGTCGCGGCGGGGTGTGGCCGATCGCCCCGCACTAGCGATTCGGGCGCATTTCCACTACCCTTTCGGCCTTTCCGAGCCAATTTCCAGCCCATTCCGCAATGGCGAGCCCTGCCGATACCGAAACCTCCCGCACGCCGGGCGCCCCGTCCGCAGAGAAGCCGAGCGACAGCTATGTGCAGTCCTTCGCACGCGGGCTGTCCGTGATCCGCGCGTTCGACGCCCGCCACCCGACCCAGACGCTGACCGAGATCGCCCAGGCCAGCGGCCTCACGCGGGCTGGCGCGCGGCGTATCCTGCTCACGCTGGTGGGGCTGGGCTATGTGCAGGCCGATGGCCGCCAGTTCCGCCTCACGCCCAAGATCCTCGATCTCGGCTTCGCCTACCTGACCTCGATGCCGTTCTGGAACCTGGCCGAGCCAATCATGGAGGCGCTTTCGCAGTCGGTGCATGAAAGCTGCTCGATTTCCGTGCTCGACGGTACCGAGATCGTCTACGTGCTGCGCGTGCCGGCACGCAAGATCATGACGATCAACCTGTCCATCGGCAGCCGGCTGCCGGCCTATTGCTCGTCGATGGGGCGCGTGCTGCTGTCGGGGCTCGATGAAGACACGCTCGATCGCGTGCTGCGCGACACCGCGCTGGAGGCGCGCACGCGCCGCACCGTGACCGACATCGACCAGCTGAAGGCGCTGATTGCCGACATCCGCACGCGCGGCTGGGCGCAGAACGATCAGGAACTGGAGGAAGGGCTGGTCTCGCTGGCCGCGCCCATCCGCAACCGCGCCGGGCAGATCATCGCCGCCATCAATATCAGCGGGCAGGCCAACCGCACCAGCGCGCAGGAGATGGCGGATCGCTTCCTGCCACCGCTGCTGGAAGCCTCGGAGAAGATTTCCGGGCTGGTCGGCCTGCGGACCTAGGGCGGCGGACCTGGGGCGGCGGACCTGGGCTGAAGACGGGCTCAGACCCGCGGCTTCGGTTCCCAGGACACCGCGATATCGCCGTTGACGAAGGTCTGGCAGGCCATGCGGAAGCCGGCGCGCAGGTCGTCATCGCTCAGATGCTTGCGCTCCTTGGGCTTGACCGCGTCCGTATGCTCCAGCCCGCGATCGATGTGGCACTTGCAGGTGCCGCATAGCCCGCCGCCACACTTGAACGGAATGCCGCCCTGCTCGCGCAGCGACACGCGCAGCAGGTTGCTGTTGGCGGGCGCGCTGACGGTCTTGCCGGCATTTGTCACGAACTCGATTTCCACCTTGCGGATCTCCGGCGCCGCTATTGGCGCCACGGGCGCGGGGCTACCGCTCCCGCTTCCCATGTCCCCGGTGGTGTCGGCGGCAGCCGTCTCGATATCTGCCCGCATCATTGTTTCCTTAAAGAGAGGTCCATGCTGCCGAAGTGCGCCAGCGCCTGCAGCGCGGCCCGGGCAGCGTCGAGCGTGTCGAAGCGCTCGAGGAATTTCGATGGCACGTGGTTGACCACCGGCGGCGCGTCCGGGCCGCCGGTTTCGTCGATCACGGGCACTTTCACCGCCCCGTGCAGCGTGGCGATCACGAAGATCGCCTTCGGGCGGCCGTAGAACAGGTACTCGTAGGTCTCCACCGGCTCCACGCCGGGCACGGGCTCGGTGCGGAACTGGCCCGGCTTGCTGGTCAGGATCACGAACATGACGTCTGGGCCGCGGTCTTGGCCTGAGTCTTGGCCTGAGTCTCTTGTGCCTGGGTCTCTGGCTGCAGTTCCTCCTGCTCCAGCTCGATGTCATGCGTGAGCCAGATCTGGCAGGCGAGCCGGAAGCCCTGGTCGATCCGCTCGCCCAACTGCTTCTTTTCCTTCCAGTTCGGCGGCGGCAGGTGCTCGGCGCCGGCCAGCACGCGGCACGCGCACTTGGAGCACTTGCCCATGCCGCATTCGTAGCGCAGGTTCGGATACGGAAACTGCTTGATGCCGGCGCGGACGACGAGGTTGGTCTCGGGCTTGACCTCGTCCACGAAAACCTGCCCGTGCTTGTGAAAGACGACTTTCGGCATGTTGATGACTTCGCTGAAATCGGATGAAAGGAGCGGCGGTGCCCGGCGTCAGTGCCAGAGCAGCATCGCGCAGATCGTGGAAACGAACAGCCCTGCCAGCACGGGCAGCAGCAGCGCCCGCACCGCATCGAGCACGGGCACGCGCGCAAACCCGGCCACGGCGATCAGGGAGGACCAGGCGATCAGCGTGCCGCCGCCGGTCCAGACCGCACCCATCTGGCCAACCGCTGCCAGCGTGGCGGAGTCGAAACCCACCACCGGGCCCAGCGCGCCGGCCAGCGTGCCGGTGAGCGGCAGGCCGGCGAAGCCGGAGCCGTCGATGCCGGTGATCATGCCCACCAGCAGCACACCGAACGCCACGAACACGTGGTTGTCCGGAATCATGTGCTGGTAGGCCTGGATCAGCTCGAACAGCAGGCTGGGCGCCTTGCCGGCGTCCACGCCCAGGATCTGCGCGGCGGTCTCGCCGGCGCCCACGAAGAAGAAGCCGGCAATCGGCAGCACCGAGCCCATTGCCTTGAACGCGAACACGAAGCCATCGGTGATGTGCTCCGGGCAAACGTCGAGCATCTTGCGCGGCCCTTCGGCGGCCAGCGTGGCCAGCATCATCAGCAGCGCAGCCACGCCGCCCACCAGCGCCGCTGCCGCGCCGCCCTTGAGGTCGGGCATGCCGGCGGCCAGCTTGGGCAGCACCATCAACGACACCACGCAGATAAAGGCTACCGGCGTGAGGACCGCGAAGAACTTCGACCACTTGATGCGGCGCTTGGCCACCATCGCCAGGCTCTGTTCGATATTGGCGTCCGTTGCGAGCGGTTCCGGGTGCTGCGTGCCGCGCGCAATCTCCGCCTTGTCGAAGGTGCCGGTGGCTTCCATGGCCGTGTCCACGCCCGTGGCACGGGCCTGCCAGCGGTCCAGCAGCGCGCCGTTGGCCGGCACGATGTGGCGGCGCATCGACAGATAGGCCAGCGTCAGCGCGATGGTGCCGGTGATGATCGACAGGATCAGCGCCCGGTCTGCCACCACGGCAGCGCTGACCGCCGCGCCCGCCGCCTTGGCGCTGATGCCCGGCGCCACGCCGATCACGTAGTCCGACGAGAGCGCCATGCCCTGCCCCGCGATGGCGATGGCCATGGCGCCGGCCAGCGGCGGCAGCCCGGCGGCGATGGCCGCGGGCAGCAGGATGGCCGACACCAGCGGCACGGCCGGCGTGGGCCAGAAAAACAGCGAAATCACATAGGTGATGCCCGCCAGGATGAAGTAGGCGCTATGCCCGTTCTTCATGACGAGGCGGAACGGCTCCACCATGCGGATATCGGATCGCAACGATTTCAGCGCATTGAGCAGCGCCGTCATGAAGGCGATCACCAGGAAGATATTGAACAGTTCCTTGGCCGCGACGAGGCTGGCCGAGAAGATGCCCCCCAACGCGCTGACCGGGTTGCCCGTGATGGCGAGGATCACGAGGAAGGTGCCGACTATCGACGGCACGACAACGTTGGCCCGCAGGATCATCGTCAAGACGATGACTGCGACACCTAGCAGATACACCCAGTGTGCCAGGCCGATTTCTACGGTTTGTTGCATGAGGCTCCCCTGATCCTGATCTTGGGGCCCTTGTGGGGGCGGATGAAATAAAACCTGCCGTCGACCTCTTGGCTGCGTGCGTGCAGCGCTGTGCGTCGATCTAATTTGTATACTATATCCCGTTGATGCTTCCGAACAAGCGAAACCTGCATGGCTTGGGGTAATCCCCCAATGCGGTGCGAAAAGCCGCGTCAGTGCACGGTTTCAGCGCATCACGCACCACCCTGGAAGGCGCGCTCCAAAAAAATATCGATGCATCAGCGCTAGCAATTTTTCCGGTCATGTGTAGACTGTATACCGAATCGAGCCAGAACAGCCTTGAGCCCCCATCGAACATGCTCCATATCACCGACGAACGAATCGACCGACACGTGACAGCCCAGGACGCCCAGCAGGCGATGCTGGCGGCCTTCCAGAGTTTTGGACGCGGCGCGGCCGCGATGCAGGAACGGATCCGGACGGAGGCGGGCGGTGTGAAGCTTTCCACGCTTGGCGCGGTGATTCCGGAGCAGGAGGTGGCGGGGGCCAAGGTATATACGACGATCGCAGGACAGTTCTCATTTGTCATCCTGCTGTTTTCAACCGTTGACGGCCGCCCCCTGGCTTCATTCGATGCGGGCGCGATCACGCGGCTGCGCACGGCAGCGTGCACGGTGCTGGCGGCGCAGCGGCTGGCCCGGCCGGAGAGCGCCACGCTCGCACTGTTCGGCGCCGGCACGCAGGGCGTGCAGCATGCGGCGCAGTTGTCCGCCGCGCTGCCGCTGCGCCGCGTGCTGGTGGTCGATCCCTATGCCGATGCGGGGCTGCCCGACCGGCTCGCCGCGCAGTGCGGCATCCCCGTGACCTTTGCCGATCCGGCCGTGGCCGCCGCGCAGGCCGACATCATCGTCACCGCCTCGCGCTCGACCACGCCGCTGTTCTCGGGCGAGCTGATCCAGCCGGGCACCTTTATCGCCGCCATCGGCTCCAGCCTGCCCCACACCCGCGAACTCGACGACACCGCGCTGGCCCGCGCCGCCACCGTGGTGGTGGAGTGGCGCCCGCAGTCGCTGCGCGAGGCGGGCGACCTGGTGCTGGCCGACAAGGCGGTGCTGCCCGACAGCAAGATCGTGGAACTGGCCGATGTCCTGCTGGGCAAGCCAGTGCGCCGCCACGCGGACGACATCGTGATCTACAAGTCGGTCGGCGTCGGCCTGGAGGACATCGCCCTGGCCGGCATGGCCTATCGACGGATTACCGAAGCGGAGGCCGGGAAAGGCTGAGGCGCCCTGTGCCCAGTTGCCTTCTGCCGCCCAGATCCGATTGCAGAAAGTATACAAACAGCATTCCGATTCAAACCCGCCGCAGATAAGACGTCTCTCACGTCGCGGCTCACAACCACCCCTGAACCACCCCTCGTCAAAACAGGAGCCCCCAAATGGCCGAACTGATGAACCGTGAAGATTTCCGCGCCGCCCTCGAGAACGCAATCAAGGGCAAGAGCGCCAACCAGGCCCCCTTCAGCAAGGCATGGGCCGGCGGCACGCTCTCGCGCGACCACCTCGCCCGCTGGGCCGAGAACCACTATCACTACGTGGGCCCGTTCGCGGACTATCTCGCCTATATCTATGCGCGCACGCCGGACCACATGACCGAGGCCAAGGACTTCCTGCTGGCCAATATGTACGAGGAAGAAATCGGCGGCGACCGCCACACCGACCTGCTGATCCGCTTTGCCGAAGCCTGCGGCACCACCCGCGAGCGCGTGGTGGATGCGGACAACATGTCGCCGACCACGCGCGGCCTGCAAAGCTGGTGCTACGCCGTGGCCATGCGCGAAGACCCGGTGGTGGCCGTGGCCGGCCTGGTCGTGGGCCTGGAGTCGCAGGTGCCGTCGATCTACCGCAAGCAGACCCCCACGCTGCGCGAGAAGTACGGCTTCACCGATGAGGAAGTTGAATTCTTCGACCTGCACATCGTCTCCGACGAGATCCACGGCGAACGCGGCTACCAGATCGTGCTCGAGCACGCCAATACGCCGGAGTTGCAGCAGCGTTGCCTGAAGATCTGCGAGATTGGCGCCCAGATGCGACTGCTCTACACCACCGCGCTCTATTACGACTACGTGGACGGCACGCGCGAGACCGTGGCCGCCTGAGCGGCCCCCGCATCTGCCCCGGCTTGCTCCCTCGGGCAAGGCCGGGCGCCCCGCCCCCGTTCGCAAAGGCCACAGTCATGACCGAGACGTACCGCAACTACATCGACGGCGAATGGTGCGACAGCGCCAGCGGCCGTACCACCGACAACCTCAACCCGGCCGACACGCGCGACATCGTGAGCCGGCACGCCGCTTCGGACGCGCGTGACGCTGCCGCCGCCGTGGCCGCCGCCTCGGCCGCCTTCGACGCCTGGAAGACAACCCCGATCGGCAAGCGCGCGAAAATTCTCAACGATGCCGCCGCGCATCTGGAAGCCAACGCCGACGCCATCGCCGCCGAGCTGACCCGCGAGGAAGGCAAGGCGCTGTCGCTGGCGCGCGACGAAGTCATGCGCTCTGCCCAGACGCTGCGCTTCTACGCCGTGGAGGGACAGACCTACGGCGGTGAGACGTATCCTAACGATGACCCGGACATGCTGGTCTACAGCCAGCGCGAACCGCTGGGCGTGGTGACCGTGATCTCGCCGTGGAACTTCCCGGTGTCGATTCCGGCCCGCAAGATCGCGCCGGCGCTGATCACCGGCAACACCGTGGTCTTCAAGCCCTCGTCGGACGCGCCGCTCTCGGGCTACCGGCTGGCCGAAGCCTTCGTCAAGGCGGGCATTCCGAAGGGCGTGCTCAACTTCCTGACCGGCAGCGCTGCCGAGGTGGGCCCGACCATCGTCGAATCGCGCGCGGTGCGGGCGGTGTCGTTCACGGGCTCCACGGCGGCGGGCGAGCAGATCCACAAGTCCGTGCCGATGACCACGCGCACGCAGATGGAGCTGGGCGGTAAGAATCCTCTTATCGTGATGGAGGATGCCGACCTGGACAAAGCCGTGGACCTGGCCATCAAGGGCGGACTGTCGCTGTCCGGGCAGGCGTGCACCGGCACCAGCCGCATCCTCGTCATGCGCGAGGTGAAGCAGGCGTTCACGGACAAGCTCGTGGCCAAGGTCAGGACGCTGAAGATCGGCAGTGGCATGGCGGCCGGCATGGATCTTGGCCCGCTGGCCACGCGCAAGCAGCTGGAGACCGTGCTGGGCTACATCGCCGCCGGTAAGTCCGAAGCCACGTTGCTGTGTGGTGGCGAGGCACTGACGGAAGGCGATTTCTCGCACGGTTACTACGTCTCGCCAGCCGTGTTCACCGATGTCACGCCGACCATGCGCATCGCCCGCGAGGAGATCTTCGGCCCGGTGCTCGCCATCCTGGAAGTGGGCAGCTACGCCGAGGCCATCGCCGTGGCCAATGACTCCGAGTACGGCCTGTCCGCCGCCATCGCCACGCGCAATCCGCGCTACATGCACGATTTTGCGCACGACATCGAGTCCGGAACGGTGAAGATCAACCGCACCACCACCGGCAACCTCGTCAACGCGCCGTTCGGCGGGCTGAAGCGCTCGAGCACCTCCACGTTCCGGGAGTCGGGCCGCGCGGGGCTCGAGTTCTACACCCAGATCAAGACCATCTATCGCGGCTGCTAAGCCGTCAGTCCCCGGTTATTAAGGATTTCACGATGAAAAAGGCAATCAAGCTCGAATTGCGGGAAGCCCGCCGCATGGTGGCGGCGGCGGTGAAGAAGGCCGAGGAAATCGGCGTGCTGGAGTCCATCTGCATTGTCGATGAAGGCGGCTATCCGCTGCTGCTCGAGCGCATGGACGGCGCCCGCATCACCGGCCCGCAGATCGCCTGGAACAAGGCGTTCACGGCGGCCGGCCACAAGCGCTCCACGCACCTATTCAACACGGCGCCCAACGGCCCGGCGCTGCCCGGCAACGAGGCGTTCGGCATCCAGTGGAGCTTCGAAGGCAAGTTCGCGGTATTCGTCGGCGGCTACCCGGTGGTGGTCAACGGCGAGGTGGTTGGCGGCGTGGGCCTGTCCGGCGGCAACGGCGAGCAGGACACCGCCTGCGGCGTGGCCGCGCTGGAGGCGCTGCGCGACCTGCTGGCCGCCGAGGACCTGACCGTGCTGGCGCAGGCCGACATCAAGAAGTAAGCAGGAGCGCGGTCATGTCCCACGGTACCCATCCCCTCTATCGCATCGAGATTGCCGAGACGCAGCAGTCGTTCACGGCGCAGCCCGGCGAGTCCGTGCTGGATGCCGCGCTGCGCACGGGCGTCAGCCTGGCCCATGAATGCACCTTCGGCGGTTGCGGCACCTGCCGCGTGCGCGTGGTGGAAGGATCGGTCAGTTATGAAGAATTTCCGATGGGACTGACCGAAGACGAGGACGCCGCCGGCTTCGCCCTGGCCTGCCAGGCCCGGCCCACGGCCGACCTCGTCATCAGCACCGCGCGCGCCATGGAGCCGGCCGAGCCGGCACGCCGCGCGTCGGCCATCGTGCAGGCGGTGACGCCGCTCGCGGCCGACGTGCTGCACCTGCGCATGGCCCTGCCCGACGACGCGCCGCTGGCCTTCGCGCCGGGCCAGTACATGAAGATTCTGCTAGACGACGGGAGCCATCGCAGCTTCTCGATGGCATCCGCCCCGCGCGGCAACGAGGTGGACTTCCACGTGCGCCGCATTGCCGGCGGCCGCTTCACGGCGGGGCAGCTGCCACGCCTGCAACCGGGCGACCGGCTCGATGTGGAAGTGCCGCTCGGCAACTTCGCGCTGCGCAAGGAGGATTACCGCCCACTGCTGATGGTGGCCACGGGCACCGGCATTGCGCCCATCAAGAGCATGCTGGAGTCCCTGATGGACGACCCGGACTGCCCGCCGGTGTGGCTCTACTGGGGCATGCGGTCCGCATCGGACCTCTACCTGGACGACGAGATCCGCGCCTGGGGCGAGCGGCTCTACGATTTCCAGTACGTGCCGGTGCTGTCCCGCGCGGGCGCCGACTGGCAGGGCCGGCGCGGCTATGTGCACGAAGCCGTGGCGGCGGACCTGGGCGACCTGTCCGAGCATGCGATTTATCTCTGCGGCTCGCCCAACATGATCCGCGATGCGAAACAGCTGTTCACCGGACTCGGCGCGCAGGTACCGTTCCTGTATGCCGACGGGTTCACTTTCCAGCATCCGACGATGTAGTGGAATGTCTGGTCGCAAAGGTTGACGGTATACAATAGTGGCATTCACGCCGGTCCCATCGGTTCCATTTCGTTTCGACGGGCCGGCGCTTCAACGCTCAAGTTTCTTGCGCGCTCCACGATTTCCACGGCCGATCCCGACCATGAACGACGCCACCACCAGTGCCTTCAGCCCGAATCCGGACACCCCGGCTGCCAGCCTGGGCGCCCAGCATTCCCCGCTTTTCGCGCTTGTGACCGATACGTTGCGGCAGCGCATCCTCGGCGGCCAGTACGACCCCGGCGAGCGTCTGGTGGAGAACACGCTGTCGCAGGAGCTCGGCGTGTCCCGCATTCCGGTGCGCGAGGCGCTGCGCGCGCTGGCGGCGGAAGGGCTGGTCAAGATCGAGCCCCGGCGCGGGGCGTCGGTGGCGCGCCTGTCGCCCAATATCGCCCGCGAGATGGTCGAGGTCCGCGCCACGCTCGAGGGTCTCAACGCCAAGCTCGCCGCGCAACGCCGCGACCCCGCGCTGATTCTGGAAATCGAGAAGGTACTCAAGGAAGGCAACGACGCCGTGAACAGCGGCCAGACCGAGCGCTTCGTCGAACTGAACTCCAGGTTCCACGAACTGCTGGGCAATATCGCCGCCAACAGCGTGCTGCAGGACATGATGCGTTCGCTGCGCGAGCGCACGGGGCTGCTGTTCGCGCCGGCCAACCTGAGCCGCGCGCGCCTGAATTGGGACGAGCACGCCCAGATTCTCCAGGCCGTGATTGCCGGCGATGCCGACCTGGCCGCGCTGCTGGCTACGCGCCATGTGTTCAGTGCGGCAAAAGCTGTCGAAAACATGAACGGCGCCCCGGCAAGCGACACACCCGACAAGGACGCGTAACGCCCTCCGCCTGACGCTCCCGCCACATACCGGTGCACCGACGCCCGCCTTCGCGCGGGCGTCTGCACATGGTCATGCCCCGACCGCACCAGCAAATGGCGCGCCGCACCATCGCGGTGTATACTGTAGGCCGTTGTTAACCACAATAGGGAATGACCATCATGCAATACCCGGATGCTTCGTACCTCGGCCGTCCGGTCGGCGAGCAACTCCTGAAGCACTTTGCCCGCCGCGACGCGGTTCGGCACACCACCCCGCTGCTGCCTGTCCGTCTGGCCGATCTGTTTGCCCTGTTCCGTTCGGGCACGACCCGCGGCAACGCCGCCTGACGCACGCCACCCGCTGGACATCGCGCCAATGAAAAAGCCGCCATGATGGCGGCTTTTGTGTTTCTGGGACACAGCGCGCTTACAAGGCGGCCGGCGGCAACTCCACACTGCCGAATTCGGCTGACCGTGTGCCGGCCAGCGGCCGGTTGCTCGCGCCGAAGTAAGCGAACGCTACCGACAGCTTGACCGACTCGGCGTCGTTCCGGCCCGCCGCGTGAAACAGCCTGCTGTCGAACATCAGCACGTCGCCCCGATGCAGGGTCAGCGGCATCGCCCCTTTCAGCAGGCTCTGACTGTTGGGATGCGCCTCGACAAGGAATTCGGCCGGGTCGAGCTGCTCAGGCGCCAGTTTGGCCTGATGCGAGCCCGGAATCACACGCAAGACGCCATTTCGTTCGTCTTCATCGCCCAACGCCAGCCAAACCGTCACCAACTCGGGTTTCACGAATGACCAGTAGCGCGTATCGCGATGCCAACCCGTCTGGCTGCCAAAGTGCGGATGCTTGGTCATCACGCAGTTGTGGTGCGCCAGGGTCAGACGGGCGGGCTCGCCCAGCAGCGCCTCCACCGTGGCCACCACGTGCGGATCGCTGGCCCAGCGGCGGAATACCTCGTCACGGCCATAGGCCTGGCGCAGCCGGCGCACCGTGCCGCCCCCTTCGGCCTGGCGCGAGGCGGGCGCGCCGGGATAGCCCAGATCGGCCTCCAGCTCCACCGGCGGCACGGCGGCGGCCAGATGCTTGCGGGTCATGTCCTCCAGCGCGGCGCACATGGCCTCGCTGGCAAAGCGGCGCAGCACGATGTAGCCGCCCGCGTGGAATTCACGCGCAAGGCTGGCCAGACCCGCCTGGTCAGCCAGGGGCGCGGAGGAGTCGAAATCGAGGGAAACCGGGGCGCCGGAGGCGCGGTGTTGCGAGGCAGTCATCGGGGAGGGATGAGACCAATCTGAAAGTGGCAAGGCGCCAACAGATCGATGATGCCAGAAGCGGCGAGATCCGGCGCGGGCTGGCGGGCGATACGGCCCATTTCGCGTGAGACAACAGGACATTTGTCGCCCCGAATGCGTGCGGCAACCCACTGTCCGATGCGACCCCTACGCCGCTACAATGGCCGCACTCTGCACCTGCAGCCACGTCACCGGAGGCAACTCGTGACCGCCCGACCCAGGATCGTTGCCTCGCTCGCCGAGGCGCAAACCCAGCTAGGCCGCATCGTGCTGGGCAAGCCGCGCCAGGTGCGCCTTGCCCTGGCCTGCATGCTGGCCGGCGGCCACCTGCTGCTCGAGGACGTACCCGGCGTGGGCAAGACCACGCTCGCGCATGCACTGGCGCAGACGCTGGGCCTGCAGTACCAGCGGGTGCAGTTCACGAGCGATTTGCTGCCGGCGGATCTGGTTGGCGTCTCGGTCTTCCTGCGCGAGGCCAACGAGTTCCGTTTCCATCGCGGCCCGATCTTCGCCCAACTGGTGCTCGCCGACGAGATTAACCGCGCGCCCCCGAAAACCCAGAGCGCGCTGCTGGAAGCCATGGCCGAGCGGCAGGTGACCCACGACGGCACCACGCATGCGCTGCCCGCGCCGTTCTTCGTCGTCGCCACGCAAAACCCGCTCGAGCAGATCGGCACGCATGCGTTGCCCGAGTCGCAACTCGACCGCTTCACGATGCGGATCTCGCTCGGCTATCCCGATCCGGCCTTCGAGCGGGTGCTGTACCTCGGCGGGGCCGCCGAACAGCGCCCGGTGGCCGTGATGGACGCCGAGCAGGTGATGGCGCTGCAGGCCGCCGCCGCCAAGGTCTACGCGAGCCCGGCGCTGGTGGACTACGTGCTGGCGCTGGTGCAGGCCACGCGTGCGGAACCGGGCTTCGTGGCCGGGCTGTCGCCGCGTGCGGGGCTGGCGCTGCTGGCCTGCGCACGCGCGTGGGCGTTGCTGGAGCAGCGCGAGCTGGTGGTCCCCGAGGACGTGCAGGCCGTATTCGCGGCAGTGGCGGGGCACCGTCTGCTGCCGTCCGGCCATGGCGTGGGCCAGGGCGCCGGGGTGCTCGACCGCCTGCTGTCCAACGTCGCCATTCCCTGATTTCCGGCCCGCCATGCGGCAAGCCTCCGCCACCGCGCATCGTCCGCTGACCGCCTGGCTGCATCGCCAGCACGGGCCGGTCAATGGTGTGGTGACCTTCGATCGGCGCCATCTCTATATCCTGCCTACGCGCAGCGGGGCCGGCTTTGGCGTGCTGCTCGTGGCGATGCTGCTGACCTCGCTGAACTACAACATCAGCCTCGGCTTCGCGCTCACGTTCCTGCTCGCCGGCATTGGCATGGCGTGCATGTGGATGGCCTATCGCAATCTGCTGGAACTGGCGGTGTCCACGGGTGCCGCCTCTCCGGCCTTCGTGGGCGATGCGGCAGTCTTTGCGCTGAACGTGGACAACGCCGACCCAGCGGCCCGCATCGGCCTGGAGGCCCGCACGCCCCAATCCGAGGTGGCCACGCTGACCCTCGACGGCGACAGCCGGGGCACCTTGCCGCTGCGCGTGCCGGCCTCCGCGCGCGGGCGCCTGAAGCTGCCACGCGTCACGTTCTCCAGCCGCTTTCCGTTCGGCCTGTTCCGCGTGTGGAGCTACGCGGACTTGTCGCTGGTGGCTTTCGTCTATCCGGCGCCCGAGCCGAACGCTCCGCCACTGCCGCAAGTGGCCCGTCCGGACGACGCCGAGGACGGCACGCTGTCCGTCGCGTCGGACGATGGCATCGACCAGTTGCGCCGCTATCGCACTGGCGACCCGCTGCACCGCATCGCCTGGAAGCACAGCGCCCGTACGGGCCGGATGCTGAGCCGCACCGGGTCCACGCCGCGCCTGCCCGGCTGCTGGCTCGACTGGGACGCGCTGCCACCGGGCATGGATACGGAGGCCCGGTTGTCGCGACTGTGCGCGTGGGTGCTGGCCGCCGGCGACGACATCGAGATCGGCCTGCGCCTGCCCGGCGTGGCATTGCCGCCCGCCCAGGGTGCCGCCCATCGCCGCGCCTGCCTGGAAGCGCTGGCCGTGTGGCCGGAGCGGCGCGCGTCATGACGCGGCACGAAGTTCGCCCGATCGGGCATCAGGAACACGGCATGCTGATGGGCCAGCTCGCGCTGGTGCTGGCGCCGCAGGCGCGCTCGCTGCCGGTGTCGGTCAGCCTGCTGCTGCTGGTGCTGCTGGCCTGGCGCTGGCTGCTCTGGCGCCAGCGCGCACCGCTGCCGTCGAAGCTGATGCTCGGCGTATCGGCCGTGCTGGTACTGGTGACCGCCGCCGCGCTCGTGTGGCAGTCGGGCGGCAGCCTCGGACGCGAACTCTGCGTGGCGCTGCTGGGCGCGTTCGTCATCCTCAAGCTGCTGGAAACCCGGGCACTGTCCGATGCCACGCTGGTCACGCAACTGTCGTTCTACTTGCTACTGACGCTTTACCTCGCCGATCAGCCGTTCTGGCTGGCGATCTACAGCATGGCGATTGGCGCATGGATCCTGCGCAACTGGCTGCTGCTGCATCATCCGGAAGCGCGCGGGCGGCTGGCGATCTGGCCGCTGCTTGGCCGCATGGCGCTGATCGGCCTGCCGTGGGCGCTGTTCCTGTTCGTGCTGTTTCCACGACTCGACCATCCGCTGTGGCGGCTGCCGCAGTCCGAGCCGGTGGGCCGGACCGGCATTTCAGACACGATGAAACCCGGCAGCGTCGGCGAACTGATCCGCTCGCCCGAGGTGGCGTTCCGTGCCGATATCGTCGGGGATCCGCTGCCCGCCAGCGCGCTGTACTGGCGCGCGCTGGTGCTCTGGAACTATGACGGACTGGCGTGGCGGCCCGCCGATGGATCGATGCGGCCCATGCGCCCGGCCAACGGGCTGCGCGACGACGACGATGACGCCACGCCACCGCCCGCTGGTGTGCGCGCGTACAACGTCACGCTGGAGCCGAACCAGCAGGCGTGGCTGTACCTGCTCGACCGGGGCCTCGCGGTGTCTGGCAGCCTCGACGCCCGCGTCTCCGCCGACGACGAATTCTTCGCCCGCGCCCCGGTGGACCGGCCACTGCGCTACCGGGGCCACTCGACGCTGGCGGGCACTCCACAACCACTGTCGCGGCGCACGCTGGCGCTGTCGCTCGCGTTGCCGGAAGGCAATCCGCGCAGCCGCGAACTCGCTGCCAGCTGGATGGCGCAGTATCCCGACCCGTGGCAGCGCGTGCAGGCCGCACTGCGGCTTTTCGCCGGTGCACCCTTCGCCTACACGCTCTCCCCGCCGCCGCTGGGCAAGCAGCAGGTGGACAGCTTCCTGTTCGACACCCGCCGTGGCTTCTGCGAGCACTACGCCAGCAGCTTCGTGTTCCTGATGCGCGCCGCCGGCGTGCCCGCGCGCGCCGTGATGGGCTATCAGGGCGGCGAGTACAACCCGCTGGGCCGGCACTACATCATCCGGCAATCGGATGCTCACGCCTGGGCCGAGGTGTGGATCGCCGGGCGCGGATGGGTGCGCGTGGACCCGACCAGCGCCGTGGCGCCGAGCCGCGTGGAAGAAGGCGTGGACGCCGCCCTGAGCGGCGATGAAGCCGAGGCGCTACGTGCGTTGCGCGGGCCGGCATGGCTGCGGGACCTGCGCCTGGGCCTCGACGGACTGACCTATACGTGGCAGCGCTGGGTGCTCCAGTATGACCGGGCGCAACAGGGCCGGCTGCTGCAGAAGCTTGGCATGGATGGCCAGCTGCCGGCACTGCTGGCGGGCGGGCTGGCAACGCTGAGTCTTGTCGCACTGTTGCCGCTCTGGCTGCGGCAACGCCGGCTCGATCCACTCCAGGCGCTCTATGCCCGCTTCTGCGCGCTGCTGGCGCGCCATGGCTGCGCGCGCGGGGCATCGGAAGGGCCCGCCGATTTCGCACTGCGCGCCGCCGAGGCATTGCCAGGCGCCGCCACCGCCTTGCAGGCGTTCACACGCGACTACATCGCGCTGCGCTACGGCATGCCAGACGCCGCGAGCCGGCTGCAGGCGATGGCACGCATGCGCAAGGCGCTACTACTCGTACGGCGACAGGTGCGCTAACCGTCTCTCGCGCCATGGTTGGTTGCCATTCCCGTGTCCCGGGCATATAGTTACTTTTGTAACTATATCGGATGTAACAAATGCCCTTCGAACAGCGCATTGCCCGGTTCTGCGCGGAATACCCGGAAGCGCCGCACGACCTGATGCTCGCCTCCCGCCTCCTGCTGCGCTCCGCCAGATTGCTCCGACATCACATCGAGCGCGCGCTGGCGCCGCACGCGCTGGACATGGGCCAATACCTGGTCATGAGCCTGCTGGTCGCCGATGGCGGACAGCCGACCATGCCGTCGGAGCTTGGCGTCGCCATCGACGCCACGCGCACCCAGATGACGCGTCTGATAGACGGCCTGGAGGCGCGCGGGCTCGTGCAGCGCAAGACCTCCACCCAGGATCGGCGCAGCCTGGAACTGACGCTGACGGCGGAAGGCCGGGCGCTGCTGGAGCGCGCCGCGCCCGCCGTGCATGCCGCCTATGGCGAGGCCTGGGCGCCGCTGGGCAAGGACCGGCTGGCCGATGTCACACGCGACCTCGCGCAGCTGCACCAGAATCTCGCGGCGCTCGACGCGCAGCGGTCGTGAACCTGCCCGCCCCGCAAGGCGAGCGCGCCGGCCCTCGCTGGCCCGGTATGTTGAGTCGCCTGTTGAGCCGACCGCAGCGCCAGACGCTGCTGATGATGCTGCTCGCACTGGCCACCGGCGTGGAGTTCCTCGAGAACATCATGTTCGTGTTCGCGTCGAGCCATATCGTCGGCGGCATCGATGCAGATCCGCGTAGCTTTGCGCTGGTGCAGGCGGCCTATGCCGTGGGCAGCATGCTGATGATTCTCAAGCAGCAATGGCTGGCGCAGCGCTTCGGCTATCGCTACTACCTGACGGCGTCGTTGCTGCTGTTCATGGCCGGCACGCTCGGCGCGGCCACCAGCACCGGCTTGACCCAGATGGTGGCCGCCCGCTTCGTGCAAGGCGTGGGCGGCGGCGCGCTGTTCACCAGTTGCCGGATTCTCGTGAATCTGATGTTCGGCCCGGCTGACCGGCCGCGCGCCACACGCATCTTCATGCTGGGGATCTTCGGCGCGTCGGCGCTGGGGCCGGCGTTCGCGGCCGAGCTGGTCGAGCGCGGGGTCTGGCAGGATGTGTTCTACGGCGTGCTGCCGTTCGCGGCGCTGGCCACGCTCGGCGCCTGGCTGCTCCTGCCCGATGCCGAGCCGCGCGACGATGTGGGCGGCCCGGCGCTCGGCCCGTTGCTGCTGTTCGGCGTGGCCATCGTGGCGCTCCAGGCATCCCTGACCGAAGCGCGCTTCGACCTGTTCTCGCATCCCGCGCGCGTGGCCGTGGTCGCCGCGCTAGCCCTGGCACTGCTGGCCGGCTTCCTGTGGCACCAGTGGCACCACGCCACGCCGGTGCTACGACTGCGCGCGCTGCGCCACCCCGTCTACCTGACCGGGCTGGCCATGTATTTCGTCTACTACATGATCAGCAACCTGAGCGGCTACGTCTTCCCGATCTACGCCGAACAGGCACTCTGGTTCCCGCTGGCCACCACGGGCTGGCTCAACACGCTGGCCGCCACGATCAGCCTCGCCGGTATCTGGTGCTATCTGCGCGTAGCGCGGCACCTCAAGCACAAGAAGCCGGTCATGGTGGCGGGCCTGCTGCTGATGGCGGGCGCGATGACGTGGTTTTCGATGATGCCGCCCGACGTCGGGCCGGTGGCGCTGCTGCCCGGGCTCGTGGGCAAGGGGCTGTTCGGTGTGATGGTCATCATCCCGATTGCCGGGCTGACGTTCCGCTCGCTGGCCGACGACGACGACTTCGCCCACGGCTACCGCAGCAAGAACCTGATGCGGCAGATTGCCAGCTCGTTTGCGTCGGCCCTGGGGGCGGTGCTGCTGCAAAACCGGCAGTTCGCGGTGCATACCAGCCTGACCCATGCCATCGGGCAACACCCCGCCGAGACGGCGCGGTGGATGGAATCGGCACAAAAGGCGCTGGTGGCGCGGGGCTTTGATGCCGGACAGGCGCACGCGGGCGCGCTGGCGCAATTGGCGACAATCGTCGACCAACAGGCACGGCTAATTGCCTGCGAGGATCTCTATCGATTGATTGCCGTGCTCGCGCTGGTGGCGGCAATCGGCATGTTCGCGCAGCGTCGGCTGGACTAGCGCCCAGACTGTGGACGGCGCGGTGAGGATACGACTAGGGGCGGGAGAGGTTTCCGCCCGTCAGAACAGCGACAGCTGGCGCATGCCGAAGCCGATGGTTTCTTCCACGCGGGCACGCGCATGGGCCAGCGAGCCCTCGGCGCCGGAGTAGTTGCCGGCCGCCCAACGGTAGACCACGGGGAGTTCGCCGCGATCGGAGAGGTGGACCTCGCCAAGCTTTTCGCCGCGTTCGTTACGGTAGAAATGAGAACGGTAGCCGCGCTCCCAGTGCGGAGCGGCTTCCTTCTTGCGGCGACGCGGGGTCGTCGGCTTGGTGGTGGCAGGCGTCAGGCGCCGCGTTCGGTCGGTACCCGGCGAGATGGGGGCGCGGGTGAAATCCAACTGCATAGACTTCCTTGTTCTGTCGATTCAGCAAGAACCAGACGTGGCGGCCATGGCCACCACACGCTTCATGCATCGCAGTCGAGATCATACCTGCTCAAACGCGTTTTTGGGATGTTTTATCGCCCTGAATTCGGCCTCTGGCAAGGGTTTGCGGGCCGTATACCGGTTTACGGTATACGGCCTGTATACGTAAACCGGGCACCGTAAACCCGGTTTTCCGGACCCCGTTAACCGAGGTCGAGGGGGATGAAAATCCGGGCGTCGTCACGTTGCACGAGCAGCGCAACCTGCTTGCCGGACTTCGACACGAGAGCCCGCAGCTGCTCCGCCGAACTGATCGGCGTGCCGTTCAGCGACAGGATGACATCACCCGGCTGAATGCCCACGCGCGCGGCCGGACCGGCTACGTCTTCCACTACCAACCCGCCATCGATGCCGCTGTCCCGCTTCTCCGCCGGCGTGAGCGGGCGCACCGCGAGGCCGAGCTTGCCGCCGGTATCGCCACCATTCGCCTTCTGCGCCACGGCCCCTTCCTGGGCCGTGCCCACCTTGACGGTCAGCGTCAGCGGCTCACCCTTGCGGATGACCTTGAGCTGGGTCTGCGTGCCGGGCTTCATGTCGGCGACGTGCTCCGGCAGATCGCCTGAATGGTCGATGACATCGTCGCCCAACTGCACGATCACATCGCCCGGCTTCAGGCCGGAGCGGGCCGCGGGGCTGTCCGGCTCGATCGAATTGACCAGCGCACCGGCCGGCTTGGGCAGGTTGAAGGACTGCGCCAGGGCCTGGTTGACCTCCTGCACCGAGATGCCGAGGCGGCCGCGCGTGACCTTGCCATGCGCCACCAGTTGCTCCTGCACCTTCGTCGCCACGTTGATCGGAATCGCGAACGACAGCCCCTGGTAGCCACCGGTCTGGCTATAGATCTGCGAGTTGATGCCGATCACTTCGCCCCGTTGGTTGAACAGCGGGCCGCCGGAGTTGCCGGGATTCACCGCCACATCGGTCTGGATGAACGGCACATAGGTGTCGTCCGGCAGCGAGCGGGACTTGGCGCTGACGATGCCGGCAGTGACCGTGTTTTCGAAACCATAGGGCGAGCCGATGGCCAGCACGGGCTCGCCGACGCGGATCTTCGACGGATCGCCAAGTCGCACCGTGGGCAGGTTCTTCGCATCGATGCGAATCACGGCGATGTCGGTCTGCGGATCCGCGCCGAGCACCTTGGCCTTGAATTCGCGACGATCGGTCAGTTTGACGGTGACTTCCGTGGCGTTGTCGACCACGTGAGCATTGGTAAGAATCAGCCCATCGGAACTGACGATGAAGCCGGAGCCCAGGCCGCGCACCAACTGCGGCTGGCTGCTCTGCGGCCCCTGGAACTGCGGGCCGAAGCGTTTGAAGAACTGGAACAGCGGATCGTCGGGATCGATACCCTGCGGCGCCTGCGCGGAGGTCCGTTGGGCGCGCGCGGTGACGCTGATGTTCACCACGGCGGGGCCGTACTGGTCGACGATGCCCGAGAAGTCGGCCGGCGTAGCGACGGCGACGGGCGCGCCGGAGGCCGAAGCCGTGACGGGCGTCGGCGCGGCGTAGCCGGGGGTGATGGCATCCTTCTGGAGATAGGCATAACCGCCGGCCAGCGCAACGAGCGCGGCGACACCGACGGCGGAGCGGGCAAAAGTCTGGCGAATCATGGTCTTTCCTTTCTGGTTTGGCTTCTTGCGCGGACGCAGGAGTTGCGGCGCGATGGAAGCATCCTAAGCAGCCATCCTTAAACCAGACTTAAAGTTTCGCCCCATCTCGCCCGCGTCACCTATCCTCAATAGTCACGATAGAAAATTTATCTTGCACACAATTTAATTGTGTATAAGATAGAGCCATGGCTGACGCAACGAACTCTCCCGCTACCGATGAATGGCTCCGGCTGGATCAACAGCTCTGCTTCGCGCTGTATTCCACGTCGCTGGCAATGACCAAGATCTACAAGCCGATTCTGGGTGAGCTTGGACTCACTTATCCGCAGTATCTGGTCATGCTCGTGTTATGGGAGACGGACAAGCTAACGGTGTCGGCACTGGGGGAACGGTTGACGTTGGACTCCGGGACACTGACCCCGCTGCTCAAGCGGCTGGAGGTCGCCGGGTTCGTGGCACGGGCACGCGATGAAGAAGATGAGCGACGCGTGCTGGTCAGCCTGACGGATGCCGGCCGGCGCCTGCGCGCATCGGCGGAAGGTATCCCGGAAAAGATGTTGTGCGCGACGCAGTGCTCGATCGAGGAGATCCAGGCATTGACGGCGCGCCTGCATGAGATGCGGACCACGCTGGACAATGCACGGTCCGAGGATTGAGTTGCCGATTTCGGCATGATTTTGAAACGCCCCCGAGCGGGCATCGCTAGGAGAATGCAAATGAAACTCGAGAAAGTCCTGTACACCGCCCACGCATCCGCAACCGGTGGCCGCGATGGCCGCGCCGTGACGTCCGATAATCAACTGGATGTGAAGCTGGCCGTACCCAAGGAAATGGGTGGCAAGGGTGATGGCCTGAATCCCGAGCAACTGTTCGCGGCTGGCTATTCGGCATGTTTCCTGGGCGCGATCCGTTTCGTGGCCAGCCAGCAGAAGATCACGGTCTCGCCGGACGCCAAGATCGAAGGCGCCGTCGGCATCGGCCAGATTCCGCAGGGCTTTGGTATCCAGGCCGATCTGAAGATCTCGCTGCCGGGCATGGATAAAGAAGCGGCCCAGAAGCTGGTGGAAGCGGCTCACCAGGTCTGCCCGTATTCGAACGCCACGCGCGGCAACATCGAGGTGACGCTGACGGTGGTCTAAATTTGGCTACTGCTGCGATCACAAACAAAAACGCCGGCAAATTTGCCGGCGTTTTTGCTTTTATGCATTGTCTTCCGTTTCGAGCACCGCGCAAAACGCGCGCTTTTGCACGGCCGACATGCGCTTGGTGGCCAGCTCGGCCTTCAACGCTTCCGATTTGTTGTCGTAGCGAAGCCATCCAAGCAGGCGCCTGGGTTTCCGGGAACGCGTGTATTTGGCACCAATCCCGGCAAGGTGCTGGGCATAGCGGCGCTGGACGTCAGTGGTAATCCCCGTGTAGATCGAATTGCCTTCGCATTCGAGCAGGTAGAGATACCAGGGGGCTTCTTCGTCAGAGGGCATGGCAGGCAGATCATAAGCGTTTTCGTCACGAAAATACCAATCTGTCGCCGCAAAAGCAAAACCCCCAGCCTTTTGGGGCTGGGGGTTTTGGGTATAAGAGCCTGGCGATGACCTACTTTCACACGGGTAGTCCGCACTATCATCGGCGCAAAGTCGTTTCACGGTCCTGTTCGGGATGGGAAGGGGTGGTTC